>CALZPS010000250.1 GCA_945827765.1 uncultured Lachnospiraceae bacterium
ATAGGAATACATGCTTGCATGTATTCCTATGTTTATGGGTCCCACAAAACATGAGTATCCTCCGAGCCAGTCAGCTTAGTGACTGTCCCGGGGCTGAACAGTAACTTGCTTTCTACAGTTATTTTTTTTTAATAGTTTTTTTCTATACAATCCCTCCCCTCCATGTTATAATATGAATATAAGCACGGACAAAATATTTCTTTTGTATGTGCAATTTAGACAAGAAGGAGTTGAACAGTATGAAATTTATCATCAGCGGAAAAAACATTGAAATCACATCCGGATTACGAGATGCAGTTGAGCAGAAATTAGGTAAACTGGAACGTTATTTCACTCCTGAAACCGAAGTTATCGTAACCCTCAGTGTGGAAAAGGAGCGTCAGAAAATTGAAGTGACGATTCCGGTAAAAGGCAATATCATCCGTTCCGAACAGACAAGCAGTGATATGTATGTCTCCATTGACCTCGTGGAAGAAATCATCGAGCGTCAGCTCCGTAAATACAAAAACAAGCTTGTTGCCAAAAGTCAGGGGCATCCGACAGCATCCGGCTCAGGCAACAGTTTCAAGAAAGAGTTTTTTGAATCAGATGACGAGTCCGTCGAGGATGGAGAGATTCATATCGTGCGCACGAAACGTTTCGGGGTTAAACCGATGTTTCCCGAGGATGCCTGCGTACAGATGGAGCTCTTAGGACACAGTTTCTTCGTATTCTGCAATGCGGAGACCGATGAAGTAAATGTCGTATACAAAAGAAAAGACGGCTCTTTCGGATTGATTGAACCTTCTTTCAACTAAACAGCTCACATATCCTTTTCATAAAATTGTATCCTTTCATGGAAAGGGCGGTATCACACAGATACCGCCCTTTCCCCGTCTACCTCAGCAAACCAGCACTCTTCGATTCTCTCGATTCCTGCTTTGCCATTTGTTGCCTCCGTCAATTCCGCCACCAGTTTTCTCTCTTCTTCTTCTGAAACCAATACATTCAATGTCACCTTTTCTTCATATTCAGAATTCTCGATTGGTATTTTTGTTTGAGCCAGCAGATACTGAATTTTTCCAAGCTCGGCATAATCTGTCTGTATTTTCAAACAATAGCCTTTCATCTTTGAGATTATCGTACTTTCCAAAACACCTTCTCGCGCCGCCTGCGTATAGGCTCTCACCAGACCACCTGTTCCTAAAAGCGTCCCACCGAAATAACGAATCACAATAATCATCACATTGTGCAGCTTTTGCCCGCGAATGACTTCCAATATCGGTTTTCCTGCCGTGCCGGCAGGTTCTCCATCATCACTGAAACGTTCCTGAACTTGTTTCTCTCCAATGATATAGGCCCAACAATGATGTCTTGCATCCCAATACTGTTTCTTTATTTTCTCAAGAAGTTCCGCTGCTTCCTCCTCTGTTTTTATCGGAAACACTCTGGCAATGAACCGCGATTTCTTCTCCACGATTTCTGCGCTGCCCTCCTGATATACCGTTCTATATTCCATCTTTTTTCTCCTGTTTTCACTTTTTCTGTCATCAGGTGCAAAATATTGTTTGCCCTACAATATCTACCTTATAATAAAACTCCGAAAATCACAAGATTTTCTTAAGATTTTTTATCAAAGTATGAACTTTTTGTTTTTCCCCTTTATTTAAAAGAGTATATTTGATATAATGTGAAAAGTGAATAAAGGAGGTCGTTATTCATGAATTATGGAAAAGAACCACTTAAAAAGAAAAAGGAACAAATTGCTTCTCCAAAGAGAAAGAAAAAGAAAAGAGTCAGTGTGCGCTTATTCCACGCTGTTTTGATTTGCTGCTTTCTGCTTGTCATTCTGGCTGTCGGAGGAGTGAGTTTGCTTGTCAAACAAATTCTTGATGGCACCCCTACCATCACTCCGGAAGACGTCATGCCTCAAGGCTACGCATCATTTGTATTTGCAGAGGCGGACGGCACTCTGCTGGAGAAATTTTCGGATGCAGATTCAAACCGTGTCTATCAGAAGCTGGAAGATTTGCCGAAATATTTTGGCGAAGCGTTCGTCGCCGTCGAGGATGAACGTTTTTACCAGCACAAAGGCATCGACCCGGTGGGCATCCTGCGTGCAGGTGTAAAGACTGTCCTCTCCGGTTTTAAAGTACGTGAGGGAGCCAGCACGATCACCCAGCAGTTGATTAAAAATAATGTTTTCCCTGATTTCATGAATGAAGCGACATTTATGGACAGTCTTGAACGCAAACTACAGGAACAGGTGCTTGCGCTCAGTATTGAGAAAAAGATGGACAAAGATGAGATTCTGGAAGCTTATATGAATACAGTATCTCTGGGACAGGGATGCTATGGTGTTCAGTCGGCTTCCATGCGCTATTTCGGCAAAAACGCAGCCGACCTGACGCTGTCTGAAGTCGCAGTCATCGCCGGTATCACACAGAATCCATCTGCATACGACCCCACGGTTTACCCCGAGTGGAATGCAGAGCGCCGACAGGTTGTGTTGAACAAGATGTTGAAACAGGGAAGGATTTCTCAGGAAGAGTATGACGAGGCGATTGCAGATGATGTCTATGAACGAATTCAGGTCAATCCCTCTGCGGACGAAATCAGTCCATACAGTTATTTTAACGATGCCCTCCTCGACCAGCTCACAACAGATTTGATGGAATTAAAAGGTTATACCATTAAACAAGCGCAGGATTTAATATTCAGCGGCGGTCTGACCATTTATTCCACCCAGAATCCTTGGGTACAGTGGATTTGTGATGAGGAGGCAAACAATCCTGACATTTATGCATCAGGAACCGATTATGGCGTAGATTTTGCTCTCACTGTCCACCACGAAGACGGAAGTCTGGACAATTACAGCAAAGAGATGTTCGGTACGTACATTATGGAAAGTCGGGGATTAAGCAAAATATATGACGCTTACGTGTACAATACACCGGAAGATGCCTACGCGGCAGTGGAAGAATACAAAAGCACTCTGGGCATAACGGAAACAGATATTGTAGATGAGCATCTAAATCTTGTATTACAACCTCAGACTTCAGTCGTTGTTATGGATCCGTACTCGGGCAAAGTACCTGTCTCTTATACACATCTCAGAGCCCACGAGACCGTACTAGATCTCGTAT
>CALZPS010000251.1 GCA_945827765.1 uncultured Lachnospiraceae bacterium
TTCTGTATATACGTCAGGGGGTTAAAATGCGTGCTTTCGTACACGGCGGAGCGCAGGAGAGAAAGCGCCGGGCCGGCACGGAAAATGTACCTGGTATCGTCGGGCTGGGAACTGCAACTGCCCGTGCAGTCCGCACGATGGAGGAGCGTACTGCAAAGGAAAGAGAACTCAGAGATTATCTGATTGGAAGGATAGAAGCGGAAATTCCATATTGCCGGCTGAACGGTGACCGCACGAAACGTTTGCCGAACAATGTCAATTTCAGTTTCCGATTTGTTGAGGGAGAATCTTTGCTCATTATGTTGGACGGGAAAGTCATCTGTGCATCCAGCGGTTCGGCGTGTACATCCGGTTCTCTCGATCCGTCACACGTTTTGCTGGCGATTGGTCTGCCACATGAGATTGCCCATGGTTCTCTGCGCATGACATTGAACGAAGAGGTGACAAAAGAGGAATTGGATTATGTGGTGGAGAACCTGAAGGAGATTGTGAATCGTCTGCGTCAGATGTCTCCGCTGTATGAAGATTTTTTGAAACATCAGAAGTAATAGAAACGAAAAGAATTAAAAAAGAGGAAGAAACGAGGAAATATATTATGTATTCAGAAAAAGTAATGGATCATTTCCAAAATCCGAGAAATGTTGGAGAAATTGAGAATGCAAGCGGTATGGGAACCGTCGGCAATGCAAAATGCGGAGATATCATGCGGATTTATCTTGATATTGATGAGAATCAGATTATCCGTGATGTAAAATTCAAGACTTTTGGCTGCGGTGCCGCAGTGGCGACAAGCAGTATGGCGACAGAAATGGTGAAAGGAAAAAGTATTCAGGAGGCGATGCAGGTGACGAACAAAGCCGTGATGGAAGCACTGGACGGACTGCCTCCGGTGAAGGTACATTGCTCCCTGCTCGCAGAAGAGGCGATTCACGCGGCACTGTGGGATTATGCCGAGAAGAACGGTATTCAAATAGAAGGTCTTGAAAAACCAAAGTCGGATATTCATGAAGACGAGGAAGAAGAGGAATATTGATGAGTAAAGTAGTGGTGGGGATGTCCGGCGGTGTGGATTCTTCCGTGGCGGCATATCTATTGAAACAACAGGGGCATGATGTGATTGGGGTGACCATGCAAATCTGGCAGGAAGAAGAACACACGATACAGGAGGAAAACGGAGGGTGCTGTGGACTAAGTGCAGTCGAAGATGCACGAAGAGTGGCAGCACAGCTTCAGATTCCATATTACGTGATGAATTTTCGACAGGAATTTAAAGAGAGTGTCATCGACTATTTTGTGGATGAATATCTGCAGGGGCGTACTCCGAATCCATGCATTGCCTGTAATCGGTATGTCAAATGGGAATCGTTGCTTACGCGCAGTATGGCAATCGGGGCAGATTATATTGCTACCGGTCATTATGCCCGGATTGAACAGTTGGAAAACGGACGTTTCGCGCTGAAACGTTCCTCCACATTGGCAAAAGACCAGACTTACGCACTCTACAATCTGACGCAGGAACAATTGAGCCATACATTGATGCCGGTGGGGGCGTATTCCAAAGAAAATATTCGGGCAATCGCGGAAAAAATCGGGCTGCAGGTGGCAAATAAACCGGACAGTCAGGATATCTGTTTTGTGCCTGACGGTGATTATGCGGGATATATTGAAAAAAATGCCGGACAGAAGATTGCGGAGGGTAACTTTGTGACATCGGAAGGAAAAGTGCTGGGACGGCACAAAGGTATCACACACTACACGGTCGGACAGCGCAAAGGACTTGGACTTGCATTGGGGTATCCGGCATTCGTGCTGGAAATACGACCGCAGACAAATGAAGTAGTGATTGGAACGTATGAAGAATCGCTGACATATACACTGAGGGCAAACCGTCTGAATTTTATGGCGGTGGAAGATATCACAAAACCGATGCGTGTTTTTGCCAAAATTCGCTATAATCACAAAGGCGCATGGTGTGTGGTGGAAAAGACAGGAGCCGATGAAGTCCTCTGTACCTTTGAGGAGGCACAGAGAGCCGTGACTCCGGGACAGGCAGTGGTATTTTACGAAGGAGACTATGTACTGGGCGGAGGAACGATTTTGTGATGGAAGAAAATGTAATCAGGTGTGATGCACATCTGCATACGTCGTTCTCGACGGATAGTGATACTGCGGCGGAACATATGATGGAAACTGCGGTTTTAAGAGGATTGAAGGCAGCCTGCATCACGGACCATCTGGACTTGGATTTCCCGTTTTATGAGGATCTGGGGGAGCATGCCTTTGAAATTGATATAGAAACATATTTTCAAAAGCTGAATGCTCTGCGGCAGAAATATGAACAAAAGCTGCAGGTGCGGATTGGAGTGGAACTAGGATTGCAGCCGCATCTGTCGGACACTTACCGGAAATTGACAGCCAACTATCCGTTTGACTTTGTGATTGGCTCCGTTCATCTGGTTCAGGGAAAAGATCCATATTACAGAGAGGCGTTCGGAGAAATCAGCGACGGAGAACTGTATCGTGCCGCATTTGAAACCACTCTGGAAAATGTGTCCGCAGTGGATTGCTTTGATGTGCTGGGACATCTTGATTATGTGGTGCGATATGGACGCGAACAGGCGAAAGGGTATTCCTACATGAAATATGCAGATATTCTGGACGAGATTCTCAGAGTCATCATCGAAAAGGGAAAAGGACTGGAACTAAATACAGCGGGATTTAAGTATGGACTGGAGTTTTGCAATCCTCATCCGGATATTCTGCGGCGCTACCATGAACTGGGAGGGGAGATTGTGACAGTTGGCTCGGATGCTCATCAGCCGGAGTATATTGCATGGAAATTCGCCAAAGCGGCAGAAATATTAAAAGACTGCGGATTTCGTTATTATGCAGAATTCGAATCCCGCAGACCACAGTTTCACAAGATTGGTTAAACGAAGTTTTTTTGGCAGAAGTAAGGAATAGAAATCAGAGAAAATGTATAAAAATGTATTTAGTACTTGAATTTTTGTTTCTATTTTAGTACAATAGTTTCTAGTTGATGAAAGTTTAACAAGCAAAGGCATATTTGTGAATTTCATCAGAAAAAAAGACTGGTTACAGTTCAAAGAAATC
>CALZPS010000252.1 GCA_945827765.1 uncultured Lachnospiraceae bacterium
TCTAGTACGGTCTCGTGGGCTCGGAGATGTGTATAAGAGACAGGGATATGGAAGAGGCAAGAGAAAAACCCATCCTCGGAGAACTCATCCGCAGACATCGTTTTGAACGCTATGTGATATTGGGAAACAACAGGTACCCGGGAGAAATTGTACATATTTATGACGGACGGGGGAATTTGTTATGCAGCGGATGATAGGCGCGGTTTTGGTCGTGGCATCGACAGGCGGAGCAGGTTTTCTCTACGGTGCGTGGCTGAAAGAATATGTAGAGACACTTTTGTACCTGCGCCATGTCATATATTTGCTAAAAGGGGAACTGGAATATAGCGGTGCACCTTTACAGGAAGTATTTGGACGCACTGCAGCCCATGTAAAAGAGCCTTATCGAAGATGGCTGAAAGTGATGGAACGGCGGGTTGCGCAGCGGGACGGAGAAACATTTCAAAAAATATGGCTGCACTCGATAGACAACACACTAACAGAACTTCATTTGAAGAAGATACATATACGGCAGTTAAAGGAATTGGGCGATTGTCTGGGACAGATGGACCACGCATCGGAAAACAGAGAATTTGCACTTTATCTGGAACGGCTGGAACTAGAAATTGAGAAAGAACGGACACAAATAGCAGTAAAAGGACGGATTGGGAACTGTCTGGGTGTGCTGGGTGGTATGTTTCTGGTGATACTTTTGCTGTAATGAAAGCCGGACAGGGGGAGTCATGACGATAAATCTGATATTTAAAATTGCAGCAGTCGGCATCCTGGTTTCAATCTTAAGTCAGGTACTCAAGCACAGCGGGAGGGATGAGCAGGCATTTCTGGTCAGTCTGGCCGGATTGATTCTGGTGCTGACGTGGATTCTGCCGCAGATATATGAGTTATTTGTGACAGTGCAGAGACTGTTTGCTCTGTAAAAAATAACAGAATGGGGGATGTTTCATTCATGAGTATGATGCAAATCGGGGCTGTCGGGGTGTTGGGAGCGTTGATGGCAGTCCAGTTTAAGAACGGAAAGGCAGAGTATGCTCTGTACATGAGTACGGCAATCGGTATCTTTTTGTTTTTTTGCATCACAGAGAGGCTGGAGCTGTTTGTTGATATGATTTCCCAACTGAAGACCTATATCAGTGTGGATGCCGGATATATCTCCACCATGCTGAAAATGCTCGGACTGACGTACATTGCAGAATTTTCTTCGGGCATCTGCAAGGATGCCGGATATCAGACAATCGCTGTGCAGATTGAAACATTTTGTAAACTGACGATATTGGCTATGGGCATGCCTGTTCTGCTGGCATTGTTTGAAACGATACAGGGGTTTCTGTCATGAGAAAATGGATATATGTCATCGTATTATCACTGTTTGTAAGCTGGCTGCCTGCCGTTTGTGTTCAGGCAGAGGGAGAGGAAGGGACACTGCAGAATCTTCGCAGCCGGACGGAGGAAACACTTTTGGAAGAATTTGATTTCGGGGAAATAGAAAGTAGACTGGAAAAAATGTTTCCGCAGCAGAAAATACGTTTTGCAGACGTACTTTCCTCTTTGATGGAAGGAGAACTGGAAGAAACAGCAGGGATGCTTGCAAGGTATGTGAAAGACCGTTTCAGCTACGAATATAGGAATAACCGAAAAAATTTAATATATATTCTCCTGATTGCCATAATAGCTGCAGTTTTCACAAATTTTTCCGATGCCATGAACAGTCGTCAGGTGTCACAGATTAGTTTTTATGTTCTGTATCTGCTGCTCATTACGATGTGCCTGCAGACATTCCGGGTGGCAATGTCAGGTCTGGAAGGACAGATTATGGAGGTGGTGGAGTTCATGCAGCTGCTCTATCCAGTCTATTTTCTGGCAGTCGCCGTTTCCTCCGGGAGCACCAGCGCTGTGATGTTTTATAATCTGGCGCTGTTTTTGATTTACATTGTGGAGGTTGTTATTTTACGCTTTATACTTCCTGTCATCAATGTATACATTATGATACAGGTCATGAATTATCTCATAGGTGAAGATACGCTGACCGAGTTTGCAGACTTGCTGAAAAAATTTGTCAACTGGGGGCTGAAAACAATGTTCGCAGCAGTTATTGGACTCAATGCCATTCAAGGACTTTTAGGACCGTCAGTCGATATGTTGAAGAGAAACACTCTGACAAAGACGATTGCGGCAATTCCCGGCATCGGCAATACGTTCGGCAGTGTAACGGATGTTGTACTGGGGACTGCAGTGCTCTTGAAAAATGGTATTGGAATGGCAGGAGCCGTCATGCTGCTGTTGTTTTGTGTCGTACCGTTGGTGCAGATGCTGATTTTGTGTCTGATGTTTAAAGTCACGGCGGCGCTGGTACAGCCGATTTCTGATGAACGTATCGTAGGATGTATCAGCAGTGTCAGTGAAGGGTATGAGCTGATGCTGCACACATTTTTCACTGTGGCAGCTTTATTTTTGCTCACCATTGCTGTGGCTGCAGCCTCGACTTCTTAATTAGGAAAGGAAAACGCTTATGTTGGATATGGTTTATGAGTGGATTCAGAATGTAGTGTTTTTTCTTCTGCTTGCAGGAGCAGTACTGGATGTACTGCCGGGGGAAAGTTACCGGAAATATATCCGCTTTTTCATCGGGATGATTGTTCTTTTGCTACTGGCATCTCCTCTGCTGAAACTGGGGAACTTGCAAAGTTCCTTTGACAACCTTTATCACAGTCTGGAATATGAACAGACAGTGCGTGAGGCGCAGCAGATGGAACATTATTTTGAAAAGGCGGATTTGTTTGACTATATCCCGGAAGAATACCTGGAGAAAGAGAGCAAAACGACAAACAGCGAAGCAGAAGAAAAGATAGAAGTGGAGGAAATCCGGATTGGAGAATAAATGGGGAAAATGGCTGAAAGACTGGTGTGAGCATCCGAAATTTCCCAAAAAGACGCAGCTTGTGACCATATTTCTGGTCGGCGTTTTATTGCTTGTCATTGCCTGGCCGACATCAAAGGAAGAGCAAAATAATCAGGAAGAGCGGGAAAACCTGCAGATGAAAGCACTGTCGGATGAAGAACGATATCAGGAATATCTGGAACAGCGGATTGCCCGCGCATTGGAGCAGGTAGA
>CALZPS010000253.1 GCA_945827765.1 uncultured Lachnospiraceae bacterium
AAAAGGCTCTCTCTTAAATGTACAGATACTAACTCCGATTCGGATATCACGCTGTGGCAGGTTTCCTGTCGTCTCATAGCTGCCTCCATACAGAATGGTTTCTGTATTTGCCGTCAGCATAATCGAAAAAGCGCCTTCTTCCGGCAGCGAAATTGCCTCTGTTCTACATGTTGTCCTTTCCCTGCTCTCCAACTGCTGCTCCAAAAGACAACGATCGGCAATTTTCTTGTCTTCCTTTGTTATATGCCTGATTTCCAGTTTCATGCTGCCCTTGTAATTCAGCATGACGCAAACATCCGATATTCTTGTATATTTTTTCCATTTATTGATTGAAAAAGCGTTAAAATAGGTTCCCAGATCCAGCTCCGTCCCCTGTGGCAAAACAACTCCCTCTTCTGTCAGCTTTGCCTGTCCGTCCCTGTTCCGATAATAAAGCTTTTCTGTTCCGTCTAATTGTTTCTGAAATATCAGTTTCTGTAAAATCATACTGCCACCTTAATATCTGTCTAAAATGAATTCCTTCGTCCTTTAAATAAAGCTACCACCAGCGGAAATGCCAGATATCTTGTCTTTCTCATCAACAACACTGCCGGATTTTTCACCAGCTCAAATGCCTCTCTGTTATGTCTGTAAAAATACGCTTCCAACTTCATGATCTCCCTGCGCATTCCACTGCCCAGCGGGAAACTGACATATATTTTTATCTGGCTGGTCAGCATAGATGCCACCACGGTATTGATATAGGTTCCTTTCTCCCTGGCAAGTCCACTTTTCACCTGATGATAATAACGGTTCAGCCTCATCAGCACCCTCATGTGGTTCTGCATATTTTTCTGCATCTTCTGAATGGACATGCTCTGGTTTGGAAGCCCCAGTCGGTACTGATATACC
Organism: uncultured Lachnospiraceae bacterium; assembly: GCA_945827765.1. Taxonomy (GTDB): domain Bacteria; phylum Bacillota; class Clostridia; order Lachnospirales; family Lachnospiraceae; genus Schaedlerella. The sequence continues at coordinate 892 of CALZPS010000253.1, forward strand.
GCGTCCTCAATGAAACACACCGTCTCCACATACGGTATCGGAAAGGCGACAAATTCCATATCCACATAAAATGTATGCTCATCGATTGGTGCATTTGCCATGCGAATCAACTCTGTCTTGATGGTCATAGCATGCATATCAATAAATGCCTTGCCGACAATCTCGGCGAATGGATAGATCCGTCCATATTCAATATTTTGATATGGGTACTCCTGACGCTGTGTCGGCTGTTTCGTCGTATGATCAATCCATGTATAATTGGATGCCACAATATCCGCCGGAGTACTTTTTAAATACTCTACGAGTCTGACAAAACTTTTTGTATCTACCCAGTCATCTCCGTCAACTACTTTAAAGTAGATTCCCGCAGCCTCGGATACGCCGGTATTGATTGTAGATCCATGTCCGCCGTTTTCTTTTGTGATCAGACGGAACGTCTGTGGATACTGCTGTTCATAGCGCGCTGCGATCTCTGCTGTGGCATCCAATGAGCCATCATTTACAATCAGCACCTCGATATCTTCCATCACGTTCTCGTCGATAAAGGACTCCAGACAATTTTCCAGATAATCCTCCACATTATAACTGGGTATCGTAATTGTTAATATTTTCTGTCTCCATCCATTTTTCATACAAGAGTCCTATTCTTTTCCTAATATTTTACAGGGCAGCCACAGAATTTTCTCCCCAAGCCTGTAAGTAGTACTGTTTCGTATGGCTGTCTGTTCTGCCTTCTGAGCCTCAATCTCCTGCAAAAGCCATTCCCGCTCCCTCAGCAGATTATCCCTTTCATTTTCCAGTCTCTTACAAAGTACCTCCGCACAGTCAATCAACTCTTTTTCATAGAGGAACTTACAAAAATCATATTCATGTTTCATATGGAAATAAGATTCTTCATGTTCCATCACACCGAAATATGCAATTCCTTCCTCATGCATCAGCCGGAATGCCTCTAAAAAAACTCTTTTGTCCCCAAATGTATACATCTGCCAGGTTGTGAATTCTGCCACCCAGTTGATGAAACTTCTTTCCACCTCATCATAAATCCCCGCTGTCTGCAAATCCTCCTTCATCTGCACTAACGCAATGTAAAAGCATTTCCATGATTTGTCTCTTGAGGAAGAAACCGATGTGCTCACATTGATCCGATGATACGCCAATTCCCTGTCAATCACATAAATGCGGTTCGCATATACCAAAGACATATAAACAAACAACATATCATCCGTAGACCTAAGATTCTGAAACTCCAGGTGGTTTTTCATCACCATCTCACGGCGAAACAGTTTATCCCATGCCCAGCCTTTAAAAATATTAAAAATGCAGTCCGGTACATCATGATAGGAAAACGGATTATTCCCCGGCAGGAACTCTTCTTTTATACTGAACTTCATATCCGTACATTCATGGCTCTGCTCATTGTATTCTTTGGATCGAATTACACTGATATCTGCATCCTGCTCCACACAACCGGCATACATCTCTTCCAGCATCTCCGGGGAAAAGAAATCATCCGCGTCCAAAAATGACAAATATTCTCCGACTGCCAGTTTCATACCTGCATTGCGGGCTGCAGCCGCTCCTTGATTTTCCTGATTGATTACACGTACACGTGCATCTTTCTTTTGATATTTTTCCAAAATCTGCATGGAATTATCCGTCGATCCGTCATTCACCAGAATGATTTCTATTTCCTTTAAAGTCTGGTTCAGCACACTGTCTAAGCACTGCACCAGATACTTTTCTGCGTTATACACAGCTATAATTACAGAAACTTTCACATTATTCTCCATCATTTAGCCCCTCTGCTGTTCCTTTGCACGATAAACTCTGTGACATTGTTTCACTCTATACAGACTGTTTTTGTCATTTTTCCGGATACATTCCTGCATCCACCAAAGCCCTGACTTCCTGTACCACGCTCTCTTTGTCTTCCTTATAAGTAACCCCAAACCATTTATCGTTGGATTTCAAAACCTTCACATCAACCTTTCCTTCTGCCAGCAAGCCCCCGATGATTGTCGGCAGCAGATATTCTCCTTTTAAGTCATCCGCTTTCAATCCAGCCAGGAACTCCGCAAATCCTTTCTCGAGCACCTCGAAGAAATCCGGTTTTAATCCCCACATATTCATAGAAACCGGAGAATTCACATCGATTGGTTTCACCACATCATCTGTCTCTTATACACATCTGACGCTGCCGACGATACTCCTTGTG
>CALZPS010000254.1 GCA_945827765.1 uncultured Lachnospiraceae bacterium
TTTCACCAAATCCTGCGGCAGCACCTGTTTGAGCAGTACGTCTTTGTTATATTCATGCTGCGCGGCAATCTCTGAATTAAACCCGATAGACTTTCTGTCAAGACGCGTCTCGATAATCTTCTCAAGGCCTTCAAAAGCGCCTCCGCAAATAAAGAGGATATTCGTCGTATCAATCTGAATCAATTCCTGCTGTGGATGCTTTCTTCCACCCTGCGGCGGAACAGAAGCCACCGTTCCTTCGATGATTTTCAAAAGCGCCTGCTGGACACCCTCGCCCGATACATCTCTCGTAATCGATGGATTTTCCGATTTTCGCGTAATTTTATCAATCTCATCAATATAAATGATTCCATGCTCGGCACGCGCGATATCCCCGTCTGCCGCCTGAATCACTTTCAGAAGGATATTTTCCACATCCTCCCCTACATAACCTGCCTCCGTCAATGCAGTTGCATCTGCAATCGCAAACGGAACATTTAGAATCTTTGCCAGAGTCTGTGCCAGCAGCGTCTTTCCGCAGCCGGTAGGTCCCAGCATCAAAATATTACTTTTCTGCAGCTCAACGCCCAGATCCTGCTCTGCCAGAATTCTTTTGTAATGATTATATACAGCTACGGAGAGAACTTTTTTTGCCTCGTCTTGTCCGATTACATAATCATCCAAAAAGGCTTTCATCTCTTCCGGTGTCAAAAGATTGATATCATCAAACCGGTTTTTCTCTTCGTATTCGTATTCTTCCTCCAAAATTTCCGAACAGACATCGATACATTCATCGCAGATATATGCACCGTTCGGTCCGGAAATCAGCTTACGAACCTGTGCCTGCGTCTTGTTGCAGAAAGAACATCTCACGATATCATCACCCATTTTTACTGCCATACTACTACATTCTCCTCAATAACAAAGTCTGTTTCCATGGGGCTGTCCGCAGAGACACTATCATCTCCCCGCTGATGGATAAATCAGCCCATTCATAAGCATAGCCATTCCGGGCTACATTTAAACGCCACATACGATTTCGACAAAGATGTCGCTCCAGGGCTACTTCGCCCTCCATCCTTATCGAAATCGTATCCGGCTAAGTCTCATTAATGTTTTGCAATGACTTCATCAATCAAACCATACTCTTTTGCTGCCTGTGCAGGCATGAAATTATCCCGCTCGGTATCTCTTTGGATGACCTCAAGCGGCTGTCCGGTATTTGCTGCCAGAATCTCGTTCAATTTCTGACGCGTACGCAGAATATGCTCTGCCGCGATTTGAATCTCGGTCGCCTGGCCCTGTGCGCCGCCGGACGGTTGGTGAATCATAATCTCCGCATTCGGGAGAGCGAAACGCTTGCCCTTTGTTCCGCCGGAAAGCAGGAACGCACCCATGCTGGCTGCCATACCGATACACACAGTAGACACATCACATTTGATATACTGCATCGTATCGTAGATTGCCATTCCTGCTGTCACAGAACCACCCGGACTGTTGATGTACAACTGAATGTCCTTGTTTGGGTCATCCGCCTCCAGGAAAAGAAGCTGTGCGACCACAATATTGGCGGACACATCATTTACTTCCTCTCCCAGAAATATGATTCTGTCTTTTAATAATCTTGAATAAATGTCGTAGGAGCGTTCTCCACGGCTTGTCTGTTCAATGACATAAGGTACTAAACTCATTATAAGACTCCTCCTGTTTTTCCTGCTGCTGCCTCTGCAGTGCCACCGGGTTTTCTCTCCCTCGCTCATACCCATAAATTGTATCTTATTCCTCTACTGCTGCCTCTACAAGCAGGGTCACTGCCTCCTGAACGGCAATGTCAGCCTTTATCTGTGTTTTTTCGCTGTCTCCCATAAATTCTTTCAGCTTGTCGATTTCCATCTGATATGCATCTGCCATCTTCTGCAGTTCTTCATCCAAACGCTCATCTGACACTTCGATATTTTCAGCTTCCGCAATTGCCTCAAGCACCAGTCTGGTCTTGATTCTCTTCTCAGCCTGCGGTTCCAGCTCTGACATCATGCGCTCTGCTGTCATACCTGTGAACTGGAAATACTGCTCCATGCTCAGTCCCTGCTGCTGCATACGGCGGGCGAAATCATCTGCCATCTGTCTCACCTGCAGATCCAGCATCGGTTTCGGAATCTCCATCTGTGCATTCTCGACAGCCTTTTCTACTGCCTGATTCTCTTTTTTCTCTTTCGCCTCATTCTCTTTGCACTCTTTGATTTTCTTCTTTACTTCGTCTTTATACTCATCCAGTGTATCACACTCGGAAACCTCGGATGCAAACTCGTCATCCAAATCCGGCAGTTCCTTTGTTTTAATGGTGTGAACCGTACATTTGAATACCGCCGGCTTGCCTGCCAGATTTTCAACATGATAATCCTCCGGGAAGGTCACGTTCACATCCAGCTCTTTTTCAATCTCCGCACCAATCAACTGCTCCTCAAAGCCCGGAATAAATGTACCGGAACCAATGGTCAACGGATAATCTGTTCCTTTTCCGCCCTCAAAAGCCTCTCCGTCAACAAAGCCTTCAAAATCCATTGTAACCATATCCTTGTCAGCAACTGCGCGGTCTGTCACTTCGATGGTTCTGGCGTTGCGCTCACGCTCTTTCTCGATTTCCTCATCGACTTCCTTCTGAGTCACTCTGGTAGATGTCTTCTCTACCTTCAATCCTTTATACTCACCCAGAGTCACCTCCGGTTTGATCGCCACTTCTGCTGTGAAGATGAATGGTTTTCCCTTCTCCAGCTGCACGACAGTAATCTCCGGCTGGGAAGTGATTTCCAACTCACACTCATCATATACTTTTCCATAAGCATCGGATACCATATGGTTTGCCGCCTCATCATAGAAAATTTCCGGTCCGTACATCTTCTCAATCATCTGACGCGGCACTTTGCCCTTTCTGAATCCCGGGATGCTCAATTTTCCACGCTGTTTCAAATAAGCAGCCTGAAGAGCTTTCTCCACATCTTCTGCTGCAACTTCGATAGTAAGTTTTGCCATACTATGCTCTAATTTTTCTACCTGTAAACTCATTTTTTATTTCCTCCTAAATG
>CALZPS010000255.1 GCA_945827765.1 uncultured Lachnospiraceae bacterium
AGTATCGTCGGCAGCGTCAGATGTGTATAAGAGACAGTCACCATATATGCTTCAAAATTATACAAAAGCTCTTTTTCAGTTGAAAAGGATTATTAAAGAGCATGAAATATGTGCCATCCATTGTCACGAACCGGTGGGAGGAGTGCTGGGGCGTCTGGCAGGAGGTCTTTTCAGAAAAGAAAAATTACATATTATATATACTGCACATGGATTTCATTTTTATAAAGGTGCACCTTTACTCAATAATACGATTTACTATCTGGCAGAAAAAATGCTGGCTCACTTTACGGATATATTGGTCGTAATCAATAAAGAAGATTATAAAAACGCGAGAAAACTTCGATTGAAACAAGGAGGGAGAATTTATCGGATTCCCGGAGTTGGTCTGGATCTGGATAAATTTTCTCCTTTCACGGAGGAGGAAAAACTCAGTAAAAGGAAAGCACTAAGAATCAAAGAAGAAGACTGTTTTTTTGTTTCCGTCGGTGAGTTAAATGAAAACAAAAATCAAGAAGTGATTTTAAAAGCATTAGCTGAACTGCGAAGACGTGGAGTTGACATCCGCCGTTTGAAGTACGGCATTTGTGGAGAAGGTTTTTTTCGTAAACGGATCACAGCCAAAATTCAAGAACTGCATTTAGAGAAAAATGTAATGATGTTTGGCTATCGTAATGATGTTCGGGAGATTCTTGGCTGTGCGGATTTCTCGGTATTTCCCTCACGCCGGGAAGGCCTGGGTATGGCAGGGCTTGAGGCACTTGCGATGGGACTTCCACTGCTGGCAGCAGATAATCGGGGAACGCGAGAATATATGCAGCATGGTATTAATGGCTTTTTCTGTGACAGTGATAATGTGCAGGAATGGGCAGATAGCATACAGCAGATGTGGAAACTGACGAAAGAAACACAGAAAGAGATGAAGACAGAAATGCGGTCATGCTGCCGGAATTCAGTGGTCGCATTTGAAAAAAGGCGCACAGATGCGATTATGAAACTGGTGTACGAGGATTTGGATGAACGAGTGTCTGCGGCAAATTGCAGCGGCAGACAGGTCAAGGTGGGATAAAACCTATGAGTCGAAACAAAGTAGAAAAAAAGAACAGTATTGGAAATGAAGATTGCGGTTTCAGGAAGAACGTCGATCTCAGGCGGGATTCGGAAGTAAAAATAAGTGTCATCATGGGTCTTTATAATCCAAAGAATCGGGAGCATCTGCTGCAGGCACTTTTGTCGGTTATTCATCAGACGATGAGTGACTGGGAACTCATACTGTGTGATGACGGTTCAGATAAAAAGGGTGCCGAGATGATTTGTGAGGCTGCAGAATTAGATCCCCGTATTGTTTTGATTCGGAATCAAAACAATCACGGATTGGGATATTCGCTGAATAAATGTATTCACATTGCGCAGGGGAAATATATTGCGCGGATGGATGGGGATGATATATCCATGCCCGAAAGATTTCAGAAACAATATGATTTTTTGGAATCAAACAGACAATATCAGTGGACAGGTTCCAATGCGGCGTTATTTGATGAAAGCGGGATATGGGGAGTTGACCGAATGCCCGAGATTCCACAAGCAAGAGATTTCCTTCCGTATTCTCCATATATTCATCCATCAGTCATGTTTCAAAAAGAAATTTTGCAGGAAACAGGAGGATATTCTGCCGCTGAGCTGACAAGACGATGCGAAGATTACGAATTGTTCATGCGCCTTCATAAGGCAGGATATCAAGGATACAATCTGCAGGAATCATTAATTCAATATCGGGAAGATGGAAATACATATAAAAAGAGAACAATCCAAAGCAGGATTCGGGAAATGCAGGTTCGATACCGTGGATTTAAACAATTGGGCATCCTGCATTCGGACACGGCGGCATACGTTGTCAGACCGCTGGCAGCAGGCGCGTTATCTCCGATTGTGTTGGAATATCTGCGGAAGAATATAAGGGTGAATCATCGTGGGATCTATAGAGAACAGCAGATGTAAAAAATACAAAAAATGCCTTAGAAAAAGTGAGATCCTTTCCAGGCATCTCAGCGGGACGGAAGAAAAATCCATACTGGAACAGACAGGAAGGTATGTATTAGCTCCTGCATTGAACAGCTTTGTAATATGGCTTTTGCAGGATGCTTTGGCAAGAGGCATCCAAAGATTATATTTTCTTGCCCGTGACGGATATTTTATGTATCGTACGGCAGAAATCTTTTGCAGGAAGTTTCAGTTACCGGTGGAATGCAGATACTTGTACTGTTCCAGGTATTCGTTGAGAGTTCCGATGTACCATTTGGATATGGATGATGCGATGGAGTACATTTGTCGGGGCGGCATTGATGTCACCATGCAGAAACTATTGAAACGTTCCGGAATATCAAAGGAAGAGCAGGAAGAAACGCTGAAAATCCTGAATCTTTCATTTCCGGCAAGACAAAGTATCCCTTATGCAAAACTCCCGGAAATAAGAAAAAAACTTGAAGAGTGCCGATTTTTTACAAATTGTGTGTACAGACATTCCCATGAAGAACTGCCAAATCTGCGAGGATATCTCTCACAGGAAGGATTATTTGACGAAGTACCGAAAGCTATTGTGGACAGTGGGTGGACCGGCTCTACGCAGAAGGACTTACAGCGGCTGTTATCGTATTTTGGAAAAGAGGAATGCGGAAAAACAGATTTCGCAAAACCGGAGAACAAAGAGACAGGATTGTTGGAAGGATATTACTGGGGGTTGTATGAACTGCCGCCAGATGTAAAAAAGGATCAGTATCATTGCTATTATTTTCAGCCACGTAGGACATTGAGGGAGAAAGTGCATTTTAGTAATTGTCTGTTTGAGACAATTTACAGCGCTCCTCATGGCATGACAGTGGGATATGCTTTCTCCGATAAAAAATATGTTCCCATTTTTGCTCCGTATGATAAGGGACGAAAGCACTTTATGGAGAGTTTGGAGCAGCTTTTTGCAGCGTATGCTGCACGGCTTGCCGACAGTATGGAAAGTATCGGAGCTGTCTCTTATACACATCTGACGCTGCCGACGATACTCCTTGTGTA
>CALZPS010000256.1 GCA_945827765.1 uncultured Lachnospiraceae bacterium
TACACAAGGAGTATCGTCGGCAGCGTCAGATGTGTATAAGAGACAGCTGCTCTCCGTCTGCTTTCTCAATCAACAGCACAACCAGCTCATCTTCCATATAATAGCGATAATCAAAAACATCCTCAATCTCATGACCATTGATGCTGCACAGTTTATCTCCCGGCTCAATACCCATCTCCTGTGCGATGCTTCCGTCTTCTACTTTCAGAACAGTGTGTATATGTTTCTTTTTTTTCATATCTTTTTCTGTCACCTTACTTCTTATTATTTATATCTGTTAAATCATGAGCTGCCCGACAAATGAACATGACGTCGGTTTCTTCTTGTTTCGCACTACCGAAATTGACTAAAAAATTCGCAATCCTCATATTATTCTGCGAAAAATGGCTACGATAGAATTTTATCATGATATGCTCATTTATTCAACCAAATCAGGCAAAACCGTTCTTGTATTTCCCATCAGAGGATGATATAATAACTCCGAAATGCGCGAGCAATTTCTGATGTGCCAGGACACACAATTATCAAACATAGGAGAAATATCATGTCGAACATTGAACTAATGGAACAGATGCTGCCATATGCACCACTTAAAATTGCAGCTATGGAGAACTGTTTAGAACTTGGACAAAAGATAAATGACTACATCATTTCTTTCCGCACTCACAGTATAAACGAGATTTGCGACTCTCCGCTGTACAGCAATTATCATGCCGACTCTTACCTTGTCGGATGTAGTTGTCCTCGTTTTGGAAGCGGTGAGGCAAAGGGAATTTTAAGCGAAAGTATCCGTGGAACGGATTTATTTATCATGACGGATGTCTGCAACTACAGCCTGACTTACTCAGTAAACGGATATCTCAACCATATGTCCCCGGATGATCATTATCAGGATTTAAAAAGAATTATTTCCGCCGCTACCGGAAAAGCCAAACGTATCAACGTTATCATGCCTTTTCTATATGAAAGCCGCCAGCACAAAAGAAGCAAGCGGGAATCTTTAGACTGTGCGCTGGCATTGGAAGAACTGCACGATATGGGAGTGGCCAATATCATGACTTTTGATGCGCATGACCCGCGTGTACAAAATGCCATCCCTCTGAGCGGATTCGACAATTTCCAGCCGCCGTATCAATTTATGAAAGCATTGTTCCGCGAAGTTCCTGATCTGAAGGTGGATAAAAAACACCTGATGATCATCAGTCCGGATGAAGGCGCCATGAACCGCGCAGTTTATTTTTCTAATGTACTCGGTGTAGATATGGGTATGTTTTATAAACGCCGGGACTACTCTACCGTTGTCAACGGCAAGAATCCGATTGTAGCCCACGAATTTCTCGGGGATGATGTGGCAGGCAAGGACGTCATTATTGTGGATGACATGATTGCTTCCGGCGAGAGTATGCTGGATGTTGCCAGACAGTTAAAAGAACGGCATGCCGCCAGAGTCTTTGTCTGCACTACATTTGGTCTCTTTACAGAAGGATTCGATAAATTTGATGAATATTATGAAAAAGGATTTATAAATAAGGTTATCACCACAAACCTGACCTATCTGCCTCCGGTAACAAAAGAAAAACCCTATTTTATCACCGCTGATATGAGTAAATTTTTGGCACTTATTATTGATTCGTTAAACCACGACCTGACAATCGGTGCCGTGCTTGACCCGACAGCAAAGATTCATGCACTGCTGGACAAGCATAACGTATTTTGACAGGAACGTTTCCTCTTTGAAAATAACAATACACGGCGCAGCCCCCAGACAGAGGCTGCGCCGTTTTGTCTCGTTTTTCTCACAGTGCAGTACTGATTTGTTTCGGGCGGAATCCCGCCTGCTCAAGCACTTCAAAAATTCTATGTTTATGCTCTGTGCCGAATGCCTCCATGGTAATCTTTAACTCCACAGCCGCGTTTCGGTTTGTGCTCACAAACTGATTATGCTCCAGCTTGATGATATTTCCTTTCTCCTGAGCGATACATGCCGCCACACGCTGCAATTCACCCGGCTTATCCGGCAGAAGCACCGATACCGAGAAAATACGGTCGCGGCGAATCAACCCATGCTGTACCACAGAAGACATGGTGATCACGTCCATATTTCCTCCACTTAGTACACAGACCACCTTTTTCCCCTTGATGTCCATCTGTTTCAATGCCGCCACGGTGAGCATTCCTGAATTTTCTACTACCATTTTATGGTTTTCCACCAAATCCAAAAATACTCCGATTAGTTCATCGTCATCTACAAGCAGCATTCCGTCCACATTTTGCTGTACATAAGGCAACACCTTGTCGCCGACTGCCTTGACTGCCGTACCATCGGCTATCGTATTGGCGGATTCCAGTTCCACCACCTCACCGGCTGCCAGTGCTGCAGACATGCTCGCAGCCTCTACTGGCTCTACACCAATCACCTTTATTTTCGGGTTGAGCATCTTCGCCAATGTCGCCACACCGCTCAAGAGGCCTCCGCCTCCGACCGGTACCAGAATATAATCAACCGTCGGCAGTTCCTGAATAATCTCCATGGCAATGGTTCCCTGCCCTGTCGCCACATCCAGGTCGTTGAACGGATGGATAAACGTACATCCTCTCTCTTCTGCCAGTTTTATCGCATATTCGCAGGCATCATCATACACATCACCGTATAAAATCACTTCTGCACCATAGTTTTTTGTTCGATTCACTTTAATCAGCGGTGTGCCCTCCGGCATTACAACTGTTGCTTTGCAGCCAAATGCACGTGCCGCGTAAGCTACTCCCTGCGCATGATTTCCCGCTGATGCAGTCACCAGTCCACGTGAACGTTCCTCTTCTGTCATAGTACTGATTTTATAATACGCACCTCTCAATTTATATGCACCAGTATGCTGCATATTTTCCGGTTTTAAATAAACCTTCGCCCCGGTCTGTTCACTAAGATAATTACTGCGGATTAATTTCGTCTCGTTAGTCACCTGTTTGACAATTTCACTCGCCTCTTCAAATTTCTCCAGCGTCAGCCTTTCCATCCTGCTCATTCTCCTATCTGTCTCTTATACACATCTGACGCT
>CALZPS010000257.1 GCA_945827765.1 uncultured Lachnospiraceae bacterium
AGTAAGTTCCAGTCAGAGATATGGGACAACTGGAATTTAGTTTTCCAATTGACCCACCAACCTAATCTTCCAAAAACTGCTCCCGCATTTTGGCAATCCGATTCTCATCCATTCCCAACGCCTGACTCAGAAAAATCCGGAAATTTCCATAGGTATCTTCAATCGTCTGATAGATTCCTTCCATGTATTCTCTTCTCGCTCCAAACATTGCCTTCACTGCCTCTTCCAGTCCCGGAATGTCCTGCTGCTTTTTGAGTCCTTCCAGCACCTGTTCTATTTCTGGTTTCAGACATTCATTTGTAAACAGATAGTCCTCCATAATCACATCCCGGCTCACACCCAGGCATTCCAGAATAAGAACTGAAGCAAATCCGGCACGGTCTTTGCCCCCTGCACAGTGCCACAACGTTGCCCCTGACTCATTTTTGAGCACACAGTTCAGAAATTCGGCATATTGTGCGAGAGAGTGTGAATTGGTCACAAATTGCGTGTAAGTGAGTGTCATATAGTTTATGATGGCGCTTGGATCCTCTGCCAATTTGGCATACATCTCATGAACAGAAGAAAACTCCGTTTGTTCCTCTCTCGTAATCCCCTGTGTCATATCCGTCAGAATCGGCAGATGAATCTGTTTCACTCCTTCTAACGTTGGATCCGGTTTTTCCTGCACTTCCTGCTCTGTCCGCAAATCAATAATCTGATTCACTCCATAGGTTTGCAACAGTTCCAAATCCTCTTTGGCAGCGTCATACAGCTGTCCGCTGCGAATCAGGCATTTCTTTTTGATTTTGTGCCCATCCGCTGTTTCCATGCCGCCTAAATCTCTTGTGTTGTAAAGTGTTTGTAATTTCATTCTCTCGCTCATAGTTAATAATCCTTTCTGCATGCTATTTTATCCGCTGCATTTTTATTTGCTCATGAATAATTCAAGTCTGCATAATGAATTATATCATAATAAACCTGTGATTGAAATTATTATTTTATCTGCGCAAGCCACTCTTCAATCAGTTCCACCGTGTATTCCATCTGCTCTTCATTGCTGATTGTCGGCGTTCCGTCGCCGTCCTGCGCCCCGTAACTTCCAAAATACGCGTGACAACCGCCGTCAATGATTTCCTCCCGGCAGTCCTGGGGCAGATTATCCCGGCCGCTTTCATATTTTTCCCGGTTCATCACACCGTCTTCGGAGCCGTATACAGATAATACCTGCAAATCCGCGCCGCTTATATCGGCAGTCGAATACGCCGCCAGCAAAACAACCCCCGCATACTCCTGCGTATGCTCTGCCACATAGGACGCAGCCATCGCCCCTCCCAGCGAATGTCCGCCGATCAGCCACGTTTCGATGTCCGGAAACTGCTGCTGTATCCCGTCCGCCGCATTCATATCGAACACCGCCAGATTGCCCGGCATCTGTACCAAAATGCAGAGAATCCCTTTCCGTGCACAGCTTTTCATCAATGGCGCATATGCCTCGTACTGTACTTTGCCGCCGGGATAGAATATCAATCCCACCTGCGCCTCGTCCGGCGCAAAAACCAGTGTATCTTCATCCCATTGATACACATCTACACCTTCTTCCGGTTGCAAAGCATATATCGCCGTATCCTCCGCGTGGTAATAATCGCTCAGATAGATGCCGCATCCTATACCGCACGCCGCTGCAATGAACGCCGATATCAGGATAATCTTATGCCATAACTTCCATGTTTTCTGTTCATTTTTCCGTTCCATGTTTTTCTTTTCACTCCCACATCCGACCATTTTACCCCGGCGGACTTTCCTTATCTGCCAATTATGCAGCCACGTCGCCCGACTTAATCGTTCGCCGCCGAGGCAGCTGCCGCCGTACTGGCTGCCACTGCCGCCATCATTGCCGTCTCTTCCGCAACAATTACTGCGATTGTGCTTTGAATCGCTGCTGTCTGTAAGGTCTTGGCCGCAGATTCCGGCTGTAATAAAAGTCCGGCATACATCAGTCTCTGCTTGCGGCTGACACTTCCGAACATACCAAACCCTTTCTGTTTCGATAACCATTCATCCGTTTCCTTCATTTCTTTGACAATCTCTTGCGTCGAAGGAATGTTCATAGCCAAAACCCCCAGGGTCGGGAGCTCATAATCTGTTCCGTACCTGCATCCCGCCGCTTTTAAGCCGTCAAACAGTTCCATCGTCTTTGCACATTTTTCTTCTGCTGTTCCCCCAAAAAGAGCCAGCACCTGACTCAGTGACCAGACTGCATTTGCCGAGAAAAACTCCGGTTTCAAAATCTGATAACAGTTCTCGCACTCCGCAATCAGGCTTTCTTCTTCCATCTCCGATACCGCCAGCAGCGCACAGAATGCACTGTCCTCCGCAGATGTCAAAAATGGATGCAGTTTCTGCATTTTTTTGTAGATTCGCCTTGTTTTCTGCTTTCCTCTTCTTCTGCTTTATTTTTATATATTGCCAATCTGTCCGCATACCCCATCAATTCCCGCTCGGACTCGATTTCATGCGGATGAGGGTATTTCTTTGCATGCTTTTCAAATTTTTCCAATACTTTCGCAGCTTTTTCTTTATTTTCCTCATATAACAATGCATATACATATTCCGTCCGCAAAATGGACGGGTAATTTTTCATCATCTTGTGAAACTTCAACTGTTCTTTGTCGTATAACCGCGCCAATCGTTCTTTGTCTCTTTCTCCCACCAATTCACAATAAATCTGGTCGTTTCTCATCAGCTGGCGGTGTAGTTCCACAATGCCGCTGTCCAGATCAAGCAGACGTTCCATCTCCTTGTCCGCCTCGTCAAATTTCATCTGATCCATCAAACGACTGCAGGCAAAGACTCCCTTTACAGCAGTCATACTATTCTTCATATCCTCATCCGACGGAATCTCAAACCACTCATCCGGCATACTCTTAAGCCGTTCTCCCGCCGCGACCCGCTCATTTATTTTCATTTGCAGCCAAAAGGCTTTCAACGCCTGCGGTGTTTTCCCCAAAGACCATGCATTATACCTGTCTCTTATACACCTCTCCGAGCCCACGAGACCGTACTAGATCTCGTA
>CALZPS010000258.1 GCA_945827765.1 uncultured Lachnospiraceae bacterium
GATCTAGTACGGTCTCGTGGGCTCGGAGATGTGTATAAGAGACAGCCGCCAGACAGTGCCATTTATAATCCTTAAACACATAGGACATCAGCCTCATAAATAATTTTCCAGAGTTCGCTACGCGCGGAGCCTTCGCGCCACGCGGCAATTTTCCCATATTTCCTCCTGCCATCAGTGCTCACCTCCGTTTTCATCAAAATCTCCGCCGCCCTGTGTCTGCGACTCGTATACCTCGCGATAAATCACATTGTTTTCCAGCAGCTCTTCATGAGTTCCGAATCCATTGATTTCGCCTTCCTCCATGACAATAATACGGTCTGCATCCTGTACACTGGAGATACGCTGTGCAATGATAAGTTTTGTAGTATCCGGAATTTCTTCGCGGAACGCCCGGCGGATTTTTGAATCCGTTGCCGTATCGACTGCGCTGGTACTGTCATCCAGAATCAATATCTTCGGTTTCTTCAACAATGCTCTGGCGATACACAACCGCTGTTTCTGTCCCCCTGAAACATTATTGCCGCCTTGTTCAATATGGGTCTCATACCCATCCGGAAACCGCCGGATAAATTCATCCGCACATGCCAGTCTTGCAGCTTCCATACATTCCTCGTCTGTTGCATCTTTGTTGCCCCAGCGCAGATTGTCGAAAATCGTTCCGGTAAACAATACATTATTCTGCAATACGACCGACACCTGACTGCGCAGCGTATCAAGATCATATTCTTTTACATTTTTTCCTCCGACAAGTACTTCCCCTTCGTTCACGTCATACAGACGACTGATCAAATTGACCAGACTGGTCTTGGCGCTTCCGGTTCCGCCGATAATACCTATCGTCTCTCCCTCGTCGATATGTAGATTGATATCCTTCAATACAAACTCTTTGCTGTCCTTCTTATAAGAGAAGTTCACGTGATTGAAATCGATGCTGCCGTCTGTCACTTCGCAAATCGGATTCTCCGGATTATTGATATCACTCTTCTCGGAAAGCACCTCCGAAATACGGCGGATACTCGCCATACTCATGGAAATCATCACGAATACCATGGACAGCATCATCAGGCTCATAAGGATATTCATACAATATGCCAGAAGACTCATCAGATTACCTGTCGTCAACTCGCTGTTTACAATCATCTTCGCTCCCAGCCAGCTAATCAGGATGATACAGGTATATACCGTTCCCATCATCAGCGGACTGTTAAGCAGAACATTTTTTTCTGCCCTGACAAAAATATTATAAATATTGGCACTTGCCTGATGAAATTTCTTCGTTTCTTCCTCCTCACGCACATATGCTTTCACCACACGGATGGCGGATACATTTTCCTGTACAGATGCATTCAAATCATCGTACTTTGGAAATGCCATCTGAAAATACTTCATCGCCCGGCTTATAATCAAAAGCAGACAAACTCCCAGAATCGCTACCGCCACCAGATAAATGCTCGCAAGTCTGGCATTGATGGTAAATGCCATGAACATCGCACAAATCATGCTAAGCGGTGCCCGGATACACATACGCAGTATCATCTGATATGCATTCTGTACATTCGTGACATCTGTCGTCAGACGGGTCACAAGACCTGCTGTGCTGAATTTATCAATATTGGCAAAGGAAAAGGTCTGAATCTGATTGAACATCGCCTCCCTCAGATTCTTCGCCAGACCGGCCGATGCTTTCGCTCCATACCGTCCGCCGCCCATACCGGCAAGCAGCCCGATTGCTGCTGCCACAAGCATCACGCCGCCCACTTTGTAAATGTGCCCCATATCACCTGCATTGACTCCGTCATCGATAATGGATGCCATCAAAAACGGAATCATTGTCTCCATCAGCACCTCGAGCGCCATAAACATCGGTGTCGCGATTGATGCAGCCTTATATTCTTTTACCTCCTGCAAAATTCTCCGAAACATAAACTCTGATTTTCTCCTTTCCATTTTGCCCGATACTATCCCGGTCTTATGGCTGCTGCCCCGCAGCCTCAGTATTTTCCCGGTCAGCCGGCTCCAGCCGTATATGCTCTGCATTTTCCCGCAGCTTTTCGATTACGTGCAGAAACACTTCCAGTTCTGCGTCCCCAATCCCCGCAATCACCTGTCGATTCATGAGGCTAATCATTTTCTCGATTTTTTCATGTGCCTCAACACCCTTCTCCGTAAGACTCACTTTTTTCAGACGTGCATCATGCTCAACATTTGCTCTGCATATCAGCCCTTTTTTCTCCATCACCTTTATGATACCTGTGACAGTCGAACGATTTATAGAAAATTGTTTTTCCAAATCTTTCTGAAATACATCCTTTTCTTTATTCTCATAGAGATAACGAATGATCCAGCCATTCATCAGGGTAATTTCGTCAATTCCTTCCGCCTTCACGCCTGCCTCAAGGCAGCGGCTCATCAAACGATTCAGCCGTCTTACCTCAAACCCGACTCTTCTATAATCTTCTATCATGTTTTCCTCCTTGAATTTATTTGGTTGGCAAACTGTTTGTGCTACAAATTGTTTGATTATAAATTGTTTGGCATTAGAATTGTTTGTTATACAAACATATTTTGCCACTTATATTATATTTGTCAAGATGCCAATATCAAAAAGCCCCTCCGTACAGACATACAGAAAGGGCTTTATTATTCCATTATTCTATTTTCCGTTTCGTACCGATAATTATGAATTCAGATCCGCTCTTGCAGCAGCATCTTTATAATATTTGAAATCGGTAAAGATTTCGCCCTTGTACGGGTTCGTCTTCGTCTTTTTTGCTTTGTAGATTATGTACACCAAAGCGATAATATTGACGATCAACGCCAGCGCACTGACAACAGTCATCGCCGTCGGGTCTGCATTTACGGAAGAGCCTGCCGTAATATTGTTTACGGTGCCGTCTGCATACTGTGTCGTCAAAGTCGCCCACGGGAAGAATTGTGTTCCGTCATGGAATGTCTCCTGGAACAGCGGGAATACCTGCGCGAACATACACCAGATACACAGCTGTCTCTTATACACATCTGACGCTGCCGACGATACTCCTTGTGTA
>CALZPS010000259.1 GCA_945827765.1 uncultured Lachnospiraceae bacterium
TCTAGTACGGTCTCGTGGGCTCGGAGATGTGTATAAGAGACAGATATGGAACAGCAGTTGTCGGTCTGGAAATGCTGCGCTCGGTGAGTGAGGAAAGTGCGGAAGAGTCTCGCAAGGAGCATATTGTACAGTCGGCCATCAGTACGCTTTCTTTCTCAGAATTGGAGGCAATCGTTCATATTTTTGATGAGCTTGGCGGGACAGAAGGAATTCTGGTTGCCAGCAAGATTGCAGACCGGGTGGGCATTACCCGTTCTGTAATTGTCAATGCACTGCGCAAATTTGAGAGTGCAGGCGTCATTGAATCACGCTCATCAGGTATGAAAGGTACATACATCAAAGTCCTGAATGATTATGTGTTTGCAGAACTGGAGAAAATTAAAAAAGAATCATAAGGAGGTTCCTGATTATGTACGAGGGAAGTCCAGTGGATCTGCAGATGGTCAAAACTATTTCTGCGGATGCCATTTTTGACAATACGATACATCGCTGCAGGGTTTATCGCTATGATGTCGAGGAAGATTATATTTATCTGAAACTGAAAGAGAATGACCTGACCGTGATTTCTCTGGATGCAAAGTATGGCTGCCACATTTCGACAAAGAAGGAATTGTTGTATTGCACGGGGGTTGTGAAAGAACGGTTTCAGTCCGAGGACGGCAATATGCTTGTATTTCGGATAGAGGATGGATTTTACAGCGTGATGGAACGAGGCATTTTATAAAATACAAAATATGTTTATAAACTAATTATAAAAAATAACAAACTCTGTTGACAAACAAACGGCAGAGTGTTATTTTATATCTATCGGTTAGCACTCAAAGAGAATGAGTGCTAACAAGATTGAAGAATAAAGGAGGAATTGTGATGAGATTAGTACCATTGGGTGATAAGATTGTATTGAAGCAGGTTGAGGCTGAAGAAACTACAAAATCAGGTATTGTCCTTCCGGGACAGGCAAAAGAGAAACCGCAGGAGGCAGAGGTCATTGCAGTAGGACCGGGCGGTGTGATTGAAGGAAAAGAAGTGACGATGCAGGTCAAGGCAGGGGATAAGGTGATTTATTCCAAGTATGCGGGAACTAATGTAGAGCTTGACGGTGTGGAGTATATTGTCGTAAAGCAGAGCGATATTCTGGCAATTGTAGAGGACTAATCATTCTGAAAAATGAAGATAGAAAATCAGACAGGAGGAGATTATCATGGCAAAAGAAATTAAATATGGCGCAGAGGCGCGTGCAGCATTGGAAAGAGGTGTCAACCAGCTGGCTGATACTGTAAGAGTGACACTTGGACCGAAAGGAAGAAACGTGGTATTGGATAAGTCTTTCGGTGCACCGTTGATTACCAACGATGGTGTGACGATTGCCAAAGAGATTGAACTGGAAGACGGATTTGAAAACATGGGAGCACAGTTGATCCGTGAAGTGGCATCCAAGACCAATGATGTGGCAGGAGACGGTACGACGACTGCTACCGTGCTGGCACAGGCGATGGTGAATGCCGGAATGAAGAATCTGGCAGCAGGTGCAAATCCGATTGTACTTCGTAAGGGTATGAAGAAAGCAACAGACTGTGCAGTGGAGGCAATTGCCAACATGAGCAGCAAGGTTACCGGAAAAGAGCAGATTGCCAGAGTGGCAGCAGTATCTTCCGGTGATGAGGCCGTAGGACAGATGGTTGCAGATGCGATGGAAAAGGTTTCCAACGACGGTGTCATTACCATTGAAGAGTCCAAGACGATGCAGACCGAACTGGATCTGGTAGAAGGTATGCAGTTCGACCGCGGTTATATTTCCGCTTATATGGCAACAGACATGGAGAAGATGGAGGCAGTTCTGGAAGAACCATACATCCTCATTACAGACAAGAAGATTTCCAATATTCAGGATATCCTGCCGCTGCTTGAGCAGGTGGTACAGAGTGGAGCAAGACTGTTGATTATCGCTGAGGACATCGAAGGAGAGGCACTCACCACTCTGATTGTCAACAAGCTGCGTGGAACATTCAATGTGGTAGCAGTGAAAGCGCCGGGTTATGGTGACAGAAGAAAAGAAATGCTCAGAGATATCGCAATCCTGACCGGGGGTGAAGTGATTTCCGAGGAATTGGGCATGGATCTGAAAGAGACAGATTTGTCTATGCTTGGCCGTGCAAAATCCGTAAAGGTTCAGAAGGAAAATACGGTTATCGTGGACGGCTATGGCGACAAGCAGGCAATCAATGACAGGGTAGCACAGATTAAGAAGGGTATCGAGGAGACTACTTCTGAATTTGACAAAGAGAAACTGCAGGAAAGACTTGCAAAACTGGCAGGCGGTGTTGCAGTTATCCGTGTAGGTGCAGCGACAGAGACTGAGATGAAAGAGTCTAAACTGCGTATGGAAGATGCTTTGAATGCGACCAGAGCAGCAGTGGAGGAAGGAATCATCGCAGGAGGCGGTTCCGCATATATCCACGCATCTAAAGAAGTGGCAAAACTGGCAGATACATTGGAAGGTGATGAGAAGACGGGTGCACAGATTATCCTTAAAGCATTGGAGGCACCGCTGTATCACATCGCTAACAATGCCGGCCTGGAAGGTGCAGTGATTATCAATAAAGTAAGAGAGTCCGAGCCGGGAGTTGGCTTTGACGCCTACAAAGAAGAGTATGTAGATATGGTAAAAGAAGGAATTCTGGATCCGGCAAAGGTAACACGGAGCGCATTACAGAATGCGACCAGCGTGGCATCTACACTGTTGACGACAGAGTCTGTTGTATCTACAATCAAAGAAGAGACACCGGCTATGCCGGCGGGCGGCGCAGGCGGCATGGGAATGATGTAACATATTAGAAACTGCGCAGCAGTTAAGAGGGGCTGACACACTAAAATATCACTTAGTGTGCCAGCCCTATCTATGTCGGATGAGTTGCCCGACAAATGAGCCTGACGTCGATTTTTTATGCTTTGCACTTCCGGAATCGACGAAAACCTGTCTCTTATACACATCTGACGCTGCCGACGATACTCCTTGT
>CALZPS010000260.1 GCA_945827765.1 uncultured Lachnospiraceae bacterium
CCCGAAACCAAAACTGCCCCTGATTCTCCCACAATACGTCCCGCAGAGAGGATGCATCCGGTGATTACCCCGTCAATACACCCCGGCAGAACTACGGTACGGATGACTCTCCACTTGCCGGCACCAAGACCGAACGCACCTTCCCGATAACTTTGGGGAACTGTTTTTAAGCTTTCCTGCGTTGTGCGCATGATTGTCGGCAGATTCATAATCACCAAAGTCAGTGCTCCTGCCAGCAAGGAAGTCTGCATGTTCAAGGCCTGGCAAAAAAACAACATCCCCACAAGGCCATATATGATGGAAGGGATTCCCGAAAGAGTCTCCGCGGCATACTCAATTATGGAAACCAGCTTTTTATTCTGTGCATACTCTGTCAGATAGACAGCAGCTCCTGCCCCTATCGGAATTACAATAACCAACGCCGCCACAATGATATACACCGTGTTCAGAATATCCGGCAGGATTCCAATCGTTCCTGTCAGGTAACTCGGTTTTGTGGAAATCAATTCCCATGAAATATTTGCAGCTCCCTTTGCAAGTACATATACCATTAAAAACAGCACCAGCGCGCAGGTAATAATCGCCGACACAGCCATAAGTGCCTTCATCAGACCGATATATGCCTTTCTCTTTCCCGATACATGATTTTTCAGCATATGATTCTATTCCTCCTTACTGCGTTTCAAAAAGAAATTCAGTGCCACATTAATCAGCATGATAAATAAGAACAGTACCAATGCGATTGAAAAAAGCGCTTGTTTCTGCAATCCGCTGGCGTAAGACATTTCGCTCGCCACCGCCGTTGTCAGAAAACGGACGCTTTGAAACAAAGACGGCATATTCGGTGCATTTCCTGATACCATCATCACCGCCATAGCCTCCCCGATTGCCCTGCCTACGCCCAGCACTACCGCTGCAGCGATTCCGCTTTTGGCTGCCGGAACAGATACTTTAAAATAGGTTTCCACCGGTGTAGCTCCCAAAGCGAGGGATGCATCCTCATATTCTTTGGGAACCGCCTCCAAAGCGGTGATGGACACATTGATGATGGAGGGCAATATCATGATTGCCAAAACGATAATCGCCGCCAGCAGTCCGGATCCATCCGGTATATCAAACAATTTGCGGATTCCCGGCACCAGCACAAGCATACCGACCAGACCATACACTACCGAAGGAATACCTGCCAGCATACTTACCACAAAAGAGACGACAGATTTGATTGTCGGAGGTGCCATTTTCGCCAGATAAACAGCCGTCAAAAAGCCGACAGGCACCCCCAGAAGAATAGCTCCTGCCGTGCCATAAATACTGGTCAGTATAAATGGCAGAATTCCAAACAGCGGCTCCGCTGCAGTCGACTGCCAGGTATCTCCAAACAAAAATTCGAACAGTCCGATTTTGAGGATAGCAGGGATTCCCGAAATAATCAGATAGATTGTAATCAACAACACGCAGCCCACCGTAATCAGGCCAAGAATGAGAAAAATTCCGTGGACAACGGTCTCTAATAATTGTTTTTTGCTCTTCATCCTGTATTTCCTTTCCTCGCAAAAAGTCACTTTTCGTCATGCAAAACCGGAGGCTGAATACTCCAGCCGCCGGTTTCAAAATTTCAAAGACTTTTATTTTGCTGCTACGACTCCTGCTTCGGAAATCAATTCCACTACGTCCTCGGAAGTAGCAAAGTCAAAGAATGCCTGTGCTGCTGCGGAAAGTTCAGCATCCTTTTTTGTAACCAGTACGAACGGGCGCTGTACTACATAGCTTCCGTCTTTTACTGTCTCCTCGCTAGGCTCAACCTCATTTACAGAAAGCGCTTTTACGCTGTCTTTTACAGAGGCCAGAGAAGCGTATCCGATTGCATTAGGATTCTGGGATACCGCGGTGATCACATCGCCTGTGGAAGTCAGTTCCTGACGGTACTGGCAAGCATCCTCTGTGTCTGTAATACTCTCAAAACCATCTCTTGTACCAGATCCTGCCTCACGGCCAATCAGAACGATTTCGCCGTCATTTCCGCCAACTTCACTCCAGTTCGTGATTTTGCCGGTATAGATTGAAGCAATCTCTTCCAGACTCAAATCATCCACCTTGTTTTCCGGATTTACGATAATAGCAATTCCATCATAAGCCAGCACTGTCTCGGTCAGTCCTGCTTCTTTTTCTTCGTCTTTCAGATTGCGGCTGGAAAGACCAATATCACATCTTCCTTCCGTAACCGCCTGAATTCCAGAACCGGAACCAGTCGGATTGTATGTAAAGGTTACATTTTTATTTGCTTCCTCAAACGCTTCTCCAAGTGCACCGATAACCTTCTCCATGGAAGTAGAACCATCGGTAGACACCGTTCCGGAAATTTCTGTTACCTGCTTGCTGTCAGAATCATCGTTCACACTCTGATTGTCTGCCGGCTCCTTTGAGCATCCGGCCAATACGGACACTGTCATCATTGCCGCCATAGCTAACATTGCTACTTTTTTTACATTTTTCATTTTTTCTTTTCTCCTTGTTCTAAACTTTTTCATCCATTCACCAATGAACCCGGCATATAAACTGCCGTCCATTGCGGTAACCATTTTGATTACAGACTACATCGTACATTCCAAACATCAAATCTGTTATCTTAACTATGTAAAATAAATGTAAAATATGAGCCAAGGGACAAATGGACATAAAATACATGCTTGCATGTATTCTTATGTCTATGGGTCCCGCAAAACATGAGCAAGCAGCCATTTTTCGCAGAAAAATGTGCGGATTGCGAATGTTTTCGTCGATTTTGGGAGTGCGAAGCACAAAGAAATCGACGCCAGGCTCATTTGTCGGGCAACTAAAAATATGGAATGCAGAATAAAAAGAGAAAGCAACCTTCTCACATATTTTGCGAATTTGTAACATTTTTATTGAAAATTTTATAGTCTCTTATTATAATAATAGTTGTTTTGAATTTTAAAGTCAGCTTTCAAAGTCAACTTAACTAAAATATAAGCGCAAAAATATAAGAGGGTATAG
>CALZPS010000261.1 GCA_945827765.1 uncultured Lachnospiraceae bacterium
GGAGTATCGTCGGCAGCGTCAGATGTGTATAAGAGACAGGAATATAACAAAGACGTACTGCTCAAACAGGTGCTGCCGCAGGATTTGGTGAAATTTGGTATCATTCCGGAGCTTGTGGGACGTCTGCCGGTAAATGTATCACTGGAAATGCTGGATAAGAAGGCGCTGGTGCGTATTCTGACAGAACCAAAGAGTGCTATCGTGAAACAGTATCAGAAACTTCTGGAACTGGACGGTGTCAAACTTAAGTTTGACCGGGATGCACTTATGGAAATTGCGGATATCACACTTGCGAGAAAGACCGGAGCCAGAGGGCTGCGGGCAATAATGGAAAATATCATGATGGATACGATGTTTATCGTGCCGTCAGATGAAACAATCAAGGAATGCAGGATCACAAAGGATGTTGTGAAGGGAACAGGCAAGCCATTATATGAACGTGACGGAGAGGAAAGACCATCCTTTTTGTCGTCTATAAGTGCGTAAAGTTTCAGCATAATGTCTCGTGACAGAATAGAATGAAGGATAATAGGACGGGCGGGACTTTGTATTATGTGAAGTGCCGCCCGTATTTCGACTTAAATAAATTACTGGAGGATTATAGATAGATGAACAAAAGAATGGGGAGCTTTCCGATGGTAGCACTGCGGGGCATGACAATCATGCCGGAGATGGTAGTGCACTTTGATGTCAGCAGGGAACGTTCTGTGGCAGCGGTACAGCAGGCCATGACGGAAGAACAGAAAATTTTTCTGGTGACGCAGAAAGAATTGGATACAGAGAATCCCGGTCAGGAAGATGTATATGAAGTCGGCTGTGTCGGAACAGTGAAGCAGATCATGAAAATGCCCAATCATATTCTGCGGGTTCTGGTGTCGGGAGAGTCCCGCGCAGTGTTAAAGGAAGTGGATGAAAGTGAATCGTATCTGCGTGCGCAGGTGGAGATGATAGATGACTCTGACGTCATCATTGCAGGAGACTTGAACAATCAGGCACTGGAGCGCGGCTTGAAAGATATCTATGTAGAATATGCTGCACGGAACAGGAAACTGTCAAAAGAAACAGTGGCACAGATTCTGGAAATCAAAGATTTAAAAAAACTGGTAGACGAGATTGCAGCAGGAATTCCGCTTTATTATACGGAACAGCAGGAGCTTTTGTCCAAAATTGATTTTTGGGAACGTTATGAGGCACTCTCAATCCGACTGGTAAATGAAGTACAGATTCTGGATATCAAAGAAGATATTCAGACAAAGGTCAAGGAACGGGTGGATCAGCACCAGCGAGAATACATTTTGCGGGAACAGCTCAAATTGATCAGGGAAGAGCTTGGCGATGACACAACTCTTTCCGATGCCGAGGAATTTGAGCAGGCGGCAGCAAAATTAAAGGCTCCCAAAGAAGTGAAAGAAAAACTGAAAAAAGAAATCGGCCGGTTTAAAGGCTCACTGAACAGTCCTGCTGAGAGCGGCGTGATACGGACGTATATCGAGACATTGCTGGAGATGCCGTGGAATCATGCATCTAAGGATAATCAAGACTTGGCGTTTGCAGAACAAGTGCTGGCTGAAGACCATTATGGATTGGAAAACGTGAAAGAAAGGGTGTTGGAATATCTTGCTGTGCGTACATTGACAAAAAAGGGAGAAAGCCCGATTTTGTGTCTGGTCGGACCGCCGGGCACCGGTAAGACTTCAATTGCCAAATCTCTTGCCAAGGCATTGAAAAAGTCATATGTGCGCATTTCGCTGGGTGGCGTGCGCGATGAGGCGGAGATCCGCGGACACAGAAAAACGTATGTGGGTGCCATGCCCGGACGTATCGCCAATGGAATCCGTATCGCCGGAGTAAAAAATCCGGTCATGTTGCTGGATGAAATCGATAAGGTCAGTAAAGACTATAAAGGAGATACATTCTCTGCATTGCTGGAAGTGCTTGACAGTGAACAGAACAGTAAATTCCGCGACCATTATCTGGAAGTACCGCTGGATTTGTCGGAAGTATTATTTGTCACGACAGCAAACTCATTACAGACCATACCAAGACCGCTTCTGGACCGGATGGAGATTATTGAAATTGAAAGTTATACGGAAAATGAAAAGCTGCATATCGCACAGGAACATTTGATCCCGAAAC
Source organism: uncultured Lachnospiraceae bacterium (assembly GCA_945827765.1). Taxonomy (GTDB): domain Bacteria; phylum Bacillota; class Clostridia; order Lachnospirales; family Lachnospiraceae; genus Schaedlerella. The sequence goes on from CALZPS010000261.1 coordinate 2,137, forward strand.
AGCTTGAGAAACATGGACTGAATTCGCAGATGCTTTCTTTCAGTAAGAGAGCCATCTGGAAAATAGCCTGCAATTATACGAAAGAGGCTGGTGTGCGGCAGTTAGAACGGGAAATAGGAAATATTTGCCGAAAAGCTGCCAAAGAAATACTGACGAATAAGAAAAAAAGAGTTACAATAACAGAGAGAAATCTGCCGTTGTATCTGGGAAAGGAAAAATATACTTATCAGATGGCAAACGCGGCGGACGAGGTAGGTATTGTGCGTGGCCTGGCATGGACCAGTGTGGGCGGTGACACCTTACAGATTGAAGTGAATGTGATGCCGGGAAAAGGCGAAGTGCTGCTGACCGGTCAGCTTGGCGACGTGATGAAAGAGTCGGCAGAGACCGGAATCAGTTATATCCGTTCCATCAGTGAACGTCAGGGAATAGCATCGGATTTCTTTGAGAAACATGATATCCATGTACATATCCCGGAGGGGGCTGTGCCGAAGGATGGCCCGTCGGCGGGAATCACGATGGCGACGGCAATCTTTTCGGCAATCACAAACCGCAAAGTACGCGCGGACATTGCCATGACAGGGGAAGTGACACTGCGTGGAAGAGTACTGCCAATCGGCGGGCTGAAGGAAAAACTGCTGGCAGCCAAGAAAGCAGGAATGAAGACGGTGCTTGTTCCACGGGAAAATAACAAAGATGTGGAAGAACTGTCGGCAGAGATTACAAAAGGCCTGGAAATCATACCGGTGGAAAGTATGGACGAGGTGCTGGAATATGCATTGGCAGTCAGTGAAAAGTAATCTGCCGCGAGCAGCAGTAAGAGGTATAAGCTGTCTCTTATACACATCTCCGAGCCCACGAGACCGTACTAGATCT
>CALZPS010000262.1 GCA_945827765.1 uncultured Lachnospiraceae bacterium
TACACAAGGAGTATCGTCGGCAGCGTCAGATGTGTATAAGAGACAGGATTTTGACCTCCGGAATTAATACCGATTGTAACTTCATCCGCCTGCACTACGCCAGGGAAATAAAAATCGCACAACTTCTTGTTATCGGCAATATTTACAAGAATTCTTCTCTGTTCTTTTTGTTCCAATATCCGACAGTCTGTGGCTACCTGTTGATTGATCTCCCTCTGGTTTGTCGCTGCCAACACAATATCCATCCCCCGTAAGCATTCCTGAGTATATTCGCATGGAATCCAGTGAATTTTCCCCTGCACGGACTGCAATTCTTCACATAGAAACGGTGAAACAATCGTCAGCCTTTGAGTGAACATCAATAATGTATTCACTCGTCTGGCGGCAATTTTTCCCCCGCCGATCACTACTATATTTTTATCTGAAATGTCCACAAACATTGGGAAATATGAGGATTGCATGAGGCTGATCTCCTTATTTTTCATTTATATTCACAGCATGTACAGCAGGGCATTACAAATACACGCTGCAATATTGCTGCCGCCCTTTCTTCCTCTGGCAACAATATATGGCGTCTCCGTAAGGCTTAAAATCAGTTGTTTCGCCTGTACGACATTGACAAAGCCGACCGGGACTCCGATAATCAACTCCGGTTTAATCCGTCCCTCTTTTATCAATTCATACAGCCGTACCAGCGCGGTTGGCGCATTGCCGACAGCAAAAATAAGCGGTCTGTTCAGCAGTGCCGCTTTGTCCATACTTGCTGTTGCCCGTGTCGTGCCGTTTTGTTTTGCTGCCTGCGCCACATCCTCATCGGACATAAAGCAGAATACTTCTCCGCCGTACTGTGCCAGCCTGTTCTTATTTATTCCTGCTTTTCCCATCTGCGTATCTGTAACAATACAGGCTCCGTTTTCGATAGCCGCAAGTGCTTTGTCCACAACTCCCGGCGAGAAAACCAGATTTTTTGCATAATCAAAATCTGCACTGGTGTGAATACAGCGTTTGACAATCGGTTCTGTTCCCGGTATCAACGGAGTATCACCGAGTTCATCAGTGATGATTTCAAAACTGCGTTTTTCGATTTCCTGCGGAAGTATTTCTTCCAGATTTATTTCATCTAATACAATCGGTTTTATTTCTGTTTCAGTCATGTTCTTCCCCAATAAAGATCATATTTTTTTACTTTCCATTTTAAACATAGCATTTATTTTTGTCACCGTCAACTCTTATGAACATACACCTTTCACCCGGTTCTGAAAAGCAGCCTGCTCTCTCACTTTATCTTCACCACAATCCCACACACCACGCGCTCCACAGATTCCGCATATACGGCCAATTCCGTACAAATTCTTCCGACCTGTTCTCGGTACTTCCGCTCAAATGCATCAACAGGAACCAGTCCATACCCGACTTCCCGACTGACAAGCACAATTTCCGGATTGGATGTCAAAATCTCCCCGACAATCGTTTCCTCCGTGTGCATCTGCATTCTCCGTTTGATATACGTTTCAAAATGATACATTCCCTGGCAGTGCACAAGTGCATCCGGTTCACAAGTTGAGCCGTCCACCCAGCAAATATTGGGATACTGTTCTTTTGCATAGCTAAGCTTTCCCTGAAAAGCCCCGCCAATAATCAATCTCATATACTTCGTTCCCTCATCCTCTTTCTCTCTCTCACTGCACTCAAAAAACCGCCCCGTAAGCGTTTCTGCCCTATGTTTCGCACCGGTGAACGGCTGCCCGTATACGACCTCCACAACCTGTACTGCCGATGCAGCCAGTTTGCGGTTTATCCCTGCCAGCACCTGCTTATAGAACAGCATATCCGGTGAATCTACTGTCGATTCCGAACACACTTCGTTGGTCACGACCACCACGTCCTCGCAAACATTTCCCAGTATGCGGATTCCCTCCGTGATTTCATCGACAAACTGTGAAATCACGGAAACATCGCGGTTTTCCTGAAATCCGCCTGTTTTTTTCTGTTTTTTCTGCGCCATGCCATCCTTCTCAAACAATTCGTTCGCCACCAGATTGGACATACATTCCAGCAGAACATACCTCCGTTCCGTTCTCTCATACACCTCAGTATCCTTTGCCGGATCTTCCTGAATCCACTCCTTCTGCACAAATGTTTTCAAATCCAGATAGCATTCCTTCGTGTGGAATGCCTTTTCCTTCCGCAGTTCCCGGTGTCTGGCAATTTTCTTTTTCGTCTCCTCTCCATAAGGAATCATCGTGGCGATATAATATTTCTTACCGCCGCCCTTCTTCCTGCACAGATTACAGACAAGTGTTTCCGCATATTCAGATTTTCCGCTGCCGCTGCCGCCGGTCACAAGATAAAGCATCCCGCTGCCTCCTTCTTTGTCATTTCCACTGAGCATAGCGGTACTCAAGTGCTCCTGTCGCCGGAATCCGGGTGATTCCCGCAATGCCCGGACGAACCAGATTGACACTTTTCATGGAGAACAGCGGAATGATATAAAACTCTTCCCCAACCGCCAGCTGCTCCGCCTGATGAATCAATTCCGCACGTTTTTCCGGATTCATCTCTGAATCCGACTCCCTCACCAATGCATCATAGCGGGCATCCCGGATTCCGCTGCAATTGTAAGTCCCATTGGACAAAAGCATGGACAGATAGGTGTATGGGTCTGCGAAATCTGCCGTCCAGTTCATCCGGCATAAATCAAAGTTTCCTGCCTTACGCTCACTGTAATTGACTTGTAATTCCTGTGCATTTAATTGAATCTCAATTCCCAGATTTTTCTTCCATTGTTCCTGCAGAACCTGAGCCGTATCCGAATCCAGTTCCAAAGACGGATAATTGTAAGTCAGTTTCGGAAAACCTTCCCCGTCCGGGTAGCCAGCTTCAGCCAGTAACCGTGCTGCCTCCTGCACATTTTCTTCAAATGGCCGGTCAGCCTCCTCCACATAATACCCACCTGTCTTCTTACTGTCTCTTATACACATCTGACGCTGCCGACGATACTCCTTGTGTAG
>CALZPS010000263.1 GCA_945827765.1 uncultured Lachnospiraceae bacterium
GCACACCGTTTTTCAGCGGAACACGTTCTTCGTAGAATTCCATCACCTGCTCCTAAATTCCCGCAATAATATCTTCTACCGTCTGATTCAGATGATACTTTGCAATCAGATACTCCGCCCCCTCTGTAAGACTCATCGTAAACAGTTTTTCACTCAGTCCCGGCTCCGGCTCCACACCCAGAGACTGCAGATAAATCTCATCAACTTTCTCCCACATCGGCATCGAATTTAAAATCGTGCCGTCCACATCAAATATAACTCCTTTAATCATTTCTCCACCTATGATCTTATACCTATCTCAGAAAGTTCTCAATAATGACTGCCTCTGCATCTTCCTCCGACAGCCCGAATGTCTGTAATTTCATCATCTGCTCATCATTGATACGTCCGATTGCCGCCTCATGGACAATCTGTGCATCTACATGTTTTGCATTGATTTCCGGAATAGTGGCAACCTCTGCCTGCTCCATGATTATGGAATCGCACTGTACATGTGCCCGGCAGAGATTCTCTCCGATTGCTTTTGGATGGAAAATCTGTCTGGAAGTTCCTTTCGCAACCGAGCGGGATACAATTTGTGCGGAACTGTGCACCCCGCACAATCTGATCTCCATATTGGATACCGCGCTCTGTTCTTCATCGGTCATCAGCTTTTCGGTCACAAAAAGTCTGGCATCTGCGGCAAGCTCCACATAAGTTTCACGCCGTGTCGCATCCACTCCCTTAATCTGAGTCGTCTCCAAAGTAAATACCGAACCCTCCCCGACATAAATCTTCGTCACCGGATTAAGTACCTTGCTGGCCTCTCTTGAGCCTTCCGCATAATGATTCTCTACATATTTTACATTGGCATTTCTGCCTACATGGAAAGAATGAATGCCGTCATGACGACTCTCGCTGCAGCCCGAACCGTGAATTCCGCAGCCGGCAACAATCGTCACATCGGCTCCATCCTCCACATAAAAATCATTATATACTTCATCAAAACCTTCTTTTGTCATTACAACCGGAATGTGCACCTGCTCATTCTTTGCTTCCCCACTGATAAAAATATCAATGCCCTGCTTGTCTTCTTTTTTTACGATATGGATATGCCGGCTGTCCCCATGGCATACCGCCATCCCGTCCAGACGAAGGTTATACGCCCCATCCTGCTTAAATCCATAAGAATCTATCACATTCAACACATTTTCCGTAACATCATTCAGTTTCACAAAGGTTTCCCCCTTTCTGCTGTCTGCACGCACAGGTCGCGATTTCTTCTCCGAATAACTGCGGCATAATCTCCTTCGCAGCTCCCATCGACTCAACCTGTCCGCCCGAAATCACCATGATGCGGTCTGCCATCCGGATAATGCGCTCCTGATGGGAAATAAGAATCATAGCTGCTTTTTTCTCCTTATGAATCTGTTCAAACCTTTTCACCAGCATGGAGAAACTCCACAAATCAATACCTGCCTCCGGCTCGTCGAAAATACACAAATCATGCTCTTTCGCCAGCACTGTGGCTATCTCGATACGTTTCACCTCACCGCCTGAAAGCGTGGCATCCACCTCGCGATCGATATACTCCATCGCACACAGTCCGACACTGCTCAGCAGCCCACAGCATTCTTCCTCCGTCAGATTTCTGCCCGCTGCCAGATTTAAAAACCGGCGCACTGTCATTCCCTTGAACCGGGGCGGCTGCTGGAATGCAAATCCAATCCCGGCTTTCGCGCGCTCGTCTATCGTCATCTGTGTAATTTCTTTTCCATTCAAAAATACATGCCCGGAAGTCGGATGATTGATTCCTGCCAGCAGCTTGGCAAGCGTAGATTTCCCGCCGCCGTTTGGTCCCGTAATGACTAACATTTCTCCGTCTGCCACGGAAAAACTGACATCATGTAAAATCTCTGACTGCTTTCCTTCCGACACCACTTCATATGATAAATGTTTAACTTCTAACATCTTGTAACTCCTCTTCCTGTGATGAAAACTGCTGAAACATCTCCCGGTAAAGATTCGCATATATACTGCCTTTGCGCCAGATAAAATGCAAATCATGCGCCACGTTGAATTCGTTCAGCACAATCTCTTTGACTTCTCCCTGTGCAAGTTCCCTCGCAACAGAAGTCTCATATAAGAATGTAATACCACAGCCCGTTTTTGTCAACTCCTTCATCGTCTGATAGTCACCGATTTCGACAGTTTTTATAAATTCCTGCAGACTGTGATTTTGTGAACCCAGATAACACTCCAGCGCTTTTCTCGCGCCCGCATCCTCTTCCCTGATGAGCAGACGCTCCTTAAAAAGTTCTTCCAGATTCACCGGTTCTCTTCCAATCGGATACCCACTCGCGCACACGGCAATCAGGCGAACCCTTATATAAGGAAAGAAATCATATTCCCCTTTCGGGAAATACTCTTCCGTCAGTACAAAATCCAGTTCTCCCCGGTCAAGCTCCGCCAGCAGGTTTTCCTGCATCTCAACTTCCATATGCAGCTGTATCTGAGGATATCTTGTCAAAAATGTGTGCATCAGTTTTGGCATCACAGTCTCGGCTGCCGTCTTCGTCGCTCCTAACCGAATCTCCTTAATCCCTTCCTCCGAAGTCAGCATCCGCTCCTGCAGTTTCAATTCATCCTGCATCATCGCCGCCGCTGCATTTTTCAGCATCCTCCCCGCGTCAGTCAGCATCAGTCGTTTTCCCTCGTAGCAGAATAATTTTGTCTTATAATGCTTTTCCAGAAAACGAATCTGCTGTGAGACAGCCGGCTGTGTGATATGCAGTTCTTCCGATGCCCGTGTAAAGTTCATGCACCGACACACACATAAAAATGTCTCCATACGAAAATCAAGCATAGTCATACTCCCCTTAGAACAATGCGGGCGGAGCCTTTCACGCACAAAAGCTCCGCCCATATATGAATTACTCACCCTGATATAACTATAATATATTTTTATGGTTTTGTCAATAACCTGTCTCTTATACACATCTCCGAGCCCACGAGACCGTACTAGATCT
>CALZPS010000264.1 GCA_945827765.1 uncultured Lachnospiraceae bacterium
ATCTACACAAGGAGTATCGTCGGCAGCGTCATATGTGTATAAGAGACAGGAATACAAGGCAATAGTGCCGATAGCGGTAAATATAATGCTAATCATGAAAAATGGTTTGTACTTCCCATGTTTTCCCGCTTTTCCGCTGTCCATGATGAATCCTTGAATAGGATCGTCCACCGCATCAAAAATCCTTGCCACTAAAAGCAAGACTGTTGCCAGTGTAGCTCCCCATGCTCCCAGTCCCGCATAATCCGTCATGTACTGCATGAACATAGTAGACATAAAAATTGCTGCTACTCCATTTGCCGTGGAAAGTGCTGTGACGCCAATACACTCTTTGAATCCGACTGCTTCCGGATTCCGTTCTTTCCTCTTACTCATATGTTTCCTCCTCTTTCTCTCCCGATATCTGAAGCTCGTTCAAAACAGGAGCAGCAGTACCGTTCATTTAAGATAAAACTAATAATCAATGATAGTATATCACAAAAAGGAGAATAATCTTATATGTTTTTTTCTTTATTTATATGTTTTCTATTTTTTCTTCGATCAGATTGTTTTTGATGAAACAAAATCCACGACTTTATGTGTCCTACGGTATTCTGTGGGCGACATCCCATAGGTTTCCTTAAAAAATGTACACATACTGCTGGCGGAAGGGAAAGAAAAATAGTCTGCGATTTCTCCTACCGATGCTTCTGAATATTTCAACTGATTTGCCACGGCATTTAATTTTTCCTGCAGGATGTATTTTTTTATATTCGTCCCTGTTCCTTTCAAAAATTGAGCTGCCAGATAAGAATAACTCATTTTCAGCTCTTCTGCGATCTCCGACACGGTTATTTTCTCCGTCAGATGGCGAGCGATATAATCTTTACATCTCTCTACGCCCGGATTCTGCACTCCCTGTTGTTTCACCTCACGCACCGCCCTGGTAAAACTGTCCACAGCTTTGGCACCGATTTCCAATAACTCTACTGTTTCGTGACACTGCGAACACTCTTGAAAGAAAATATCCGACATCTCATATGCTTTTATCGGGGAAACTCCGCCTTCCATTGCCGCTCGGGTAATAAGAGTCAACTCTGCAATAACGGTATATTCAATTTGTTTATAAACATTTCCCTTTGCCAGTTTCCCGACTTGATCCAGACTCATCGTGCCGTCGGCAGGAAACACTATTTTCCCTTCACTGATTGCCTGATACCACTCCTGCTCGAATTGATAAGGCATATGAAAACGTTGTTCGCTTTTGTTCGTTATTCTGTTTTCCTGCAGTTCAGAATCCAACTGTCGCCATTCACACTCTAATCCTTTCTTTTTTTCTGCAACCAAGTCTTCCCCTGTGACCATAAAATACACCAGGGAGATGATAGGAAAACTCTCTGCCAGTGTAAGCTCTTTAAACGGAAAATCTTTATTCCTGATTTTTCTCTCATGAAAAAACGCTTTCTCCTGCTCAAAAGACAACGGTACACTATGCATCGGTCCCAGAACCAATAAGTTTTCTTTGTGGCAGAAAATCCAAAAAAATATATGACTCCCGGGTTCTGTAAAGACGGTCGGTTCTTCCTTCTTCTCCGCCAGTTCCCACATCTGTGCAAACTGTTTTTTCGTGATAATTTTTTCTGAATCCGGAATAAATCCATGGTCAGTAGCCGGCATTCCCTCTTTATCATAAAACTGGCAGAGAAGTTTCCAGTTGTCCCATATCAGCTTTATCATGATGTTTACATCTATCATCTTTTTCCCTATCCTTTTGTCAAATAATCAGCATCGCATTCCCGAAACGAAAGAACTATTTAAAATTTAATACCTTCCGGGTAAAGGAATATGCAGCCGTGGCAGCTCCCCGGACGGGCTGCCGCTCTTATAAGAAAATGTCTGACCCTTCTACATCTGCTAACCATCATAACATGTCTTTCACAGCACAACAAGAAAAACTTTTATTCATCACTTAACCTGCATTTTTGACGATCTGCTCCACTGAAAACAGAAGAGAAACGGACGGACTGAGCTTTTAATTAAGGGAGAACGCCGTGTCAGAAAGAGCTATATCGCCGAGCTTTTTGCTACGCAAGAATATAAAAGTCATATTCTGATTTATATTGATAATGCTCCGCAGTCCATTCTCGCATACCAGATAGGAAGAAATTCTCATCCATAATCGGAACTCTGTACATCCTTTACCCGAAAGATTTCATGGAGAAGGATGGAATCTGGCATCTACCTCTATACATGGCAATGTTTCTGTGAAAAAGATTCGTTTGCGAGTCCTGAAATACAAAATCATGTTAAAATACGCCAGACACCTTACTGTCTGGCGCAAATCTAAATAAAGGAGTTAATATACCGTATTCAAAAATTCCTTTTCTGATAATTCCTCACCTGATTCCGTAAAGAAGGTAATGCTATCAATATCGTAATCTGTGATCACAATCAATGGCTGAGCCGGATCTATTTCAATTTCCGATAAATTCCCATCTTTCTCTACCACTGCCTTTACAATATTTTGTTTGTTCATCGCAAGGTAAACCCGCCCCCATGTCGGGCTATCGCACAATTCTGCGCGGATTATGGTAGAAGTCTCTGCTACAAACCAACGATTAAGAATAGCAGATTTCTGGAAAATGGCACAATTGCCACATGTACCGGTGATTCCTAAATAAACAATGGTCGTATCATTTTCTACTGTAGAAATTTTGATAAAATTTCTGCTTTCTGGAAATGTTTCCAAAAACTTTTCCGCCAGATTTTCTTTTTTCGTTTCCCCAAATCCGCCTCTTGCCCATAATCGACCATATAGCATAAATAGATTGATCACCACAACAACTATGATTAAAACTATAATGAACGTTATGTTTTTGGTTTTCTTTTTCATAGCAATATTCCCTCTCTCCTTGAAGATGAGCCGCTTTCCCTATTATTTTTCTATTTTCTACTTCAATCCCATACATATCATACCTGTCTCTTATACACATCTCCGAGCCCACGAGACCGTACTAGATC
>CALZPS010000265.1 GCA_945827765.1 uncultured Lachnospiraceae bacterium
CACAAGGAGTATCGTCGGCAGCGTCAGATGTGTATAAGAGACAGTTCCGGTACCGATGGTTGCGGAAAGCGCAGTACAAAGTGCGCCGAATGAAGACACTTCACCTTCGCCGTCTTCCTCATTTTTTACCATCCATTTCAATGCCAGAGGCAGTCTGCTCACCTGCAGCACCTTCGTTCGGATGGTCAGAAGAAGACCTCCTGCCAGAATCAATACCATCAGCGGCACGCCCCACACAAAATCATCAATTACCTTCAGCCATTCGTTCACTATACTCCACATAATACTTCTCCTTTTCTTTTCCGGACAGTTTATCATTTTTTCTGGGTATAACAAAGAGTTCTGCTTGCGAGATTCTCCGCCTGCGGCGGGTCGCTTCAGCGACACAGTTCCCTTTCGCCGAAGTGCGATCCCCCGGAGGGTTTTTGTCATATAGGAAACGAAGTTTCCTATATGACAAAAAAGGCAGAAGTCTATTGACTCCTGCCTCATCACACGAAATTATGCAACGTTTCTTACATTACCTTTTCTCCGTCCTTTTGCCTGAGAGATTAAGCGGCATCACCGCTTTTGCACCTTCGGCACTCGTCTTTCGAGATTCTCCAGAGTCACATCCATCTGCAGTCCTCATCCTTTACGATACCTGAGAGTGTTACTCCTTCGGTGCCTGAAATCCAGTATAAAGATACTCAACTTCACGTGCTTTCCTGCAGACTTCATCTGTCCATATACAATTTAATGAGTTGCCCGACAAATGAGCCTGATGTCGATTTGTTCCTTGGCTCATTTCGTACTAACAATAAAATAAGTTAATACTTTTTTTATGATTTGTCAAGATTTTTTTAAGTTTAATCACCTATTTAATCACCTGTTTTATACCTCTTCCGGGATAATGACCGCCGCCACGAAATACAATACAAGTCCCGTACCTACGCTGCATACGGTCAGTATCGCCGCACCGAGACGGATTAACGTTGGATCCACATTAAAATATTCTCCGATTCCTGCACACACTCCGCATACCATACGGTTTCCTCTTGAACGATATAATTTTTTGTCTGACATTTTCATCTCTCCTTTTCATTTTAATTGATACAACTTTCTTTTACTCATTCTGCCGATGTTTATTCTTCTTTACTCATCCTGCGAGAAAAAAACTGCTACTTCTCCGATTCCACATTCAATCTGCATCTTCTTAGATCCGCCGGCATTTTTTATTTTTTCCGAGCCGCCCAATCCGTCATAAGAATGTTCGCCCACCTGCAGAGAACCGATTCCGCAGCTTAAATCATATTCATAATCGGACTCTTTTCCACTGTCATGGAAAATCACCGAACCAACTCCACATTCGATATTGATTTCCTGTGAGATGCTGCCACTCAACTCTGCCTCCCCGGTTCCACATTGCACATCCGCTTTCTCCGCCATGAACTGTGCGACCGACACTGTTCCCGCGCCCACCTCAATATCCAGTTCCTCTGCGGAGATATTTTGCACGTTCAGCTCTCCTGCACCAATCTGAAACGAAGCTTCCGTCAGTCTCATGCCGTAAGGCAGCTCAATCACAAGTGTTCCATAATCTCCGCCGGTTTTCAGCCAGTTCTTGAGCGCGCTATCTTCTTTTGTCTCAATCTTTAATTCGTCTCCTTGCCTGGAAACAGAGATTGCATTGCGAAGTTTCTCCGGAACATTCTGCATCGCTACCGACACATTTTCTCTGTCGCTCTCCTGTACAACCACTTCCATCACCGGAACCTCAACATCCAGTTTTTCTATATTCTCATATGTTTCACCGGATGTTTCGCCGATGTGCGAATGTTCGGAAGATTCCCCGATGTACGAATGTTCCGAATGCCCATCATCTGTTATCGTCACTATCTTTTCATCAATAGTCTTTACAAACTCCGTGGTACCTAAAATCTCATTTACCTCTTCCATGGTTCCGCCCATGACTGCTCCGGCGATACAGAATACCAGTCCCACTCCCGCTATAGAAAGCGCAATCATGAGAATCCATTTCCATCCTCTTTTCATCTATGATTCGCCTCCCTCCCATGAAAAAGTCCACTCACGAAATTCACAACCGCTCTGAAAATCGCCGGATAAACCACAAAACTCAGTTTAATTGCCATGATTGCCAGCGCCACGCCGATTCCTGCCATCAGCAAGCCGATGCCCATCACCAGAATAGCCGAGGCGAAGGACACCGTCAACTTGCTAATCCCCATCACCACAATCATCACACCTGATACCGCCAATCCGCCTCCTGCGGCCGCGGCACCTATCAACAATCCGAGCAGACCTACAATGATACCAAAAATCGCGCCAATAACCGAAACTGCTGCCGGAACCAGCCAGCCAAACACTTTCAATGCTGCGATGACCAACAAGATAATGATAATCACTTTCAACGCTTTATTCTCTTTCTTCGGTTCCGGTCGGCGCCCGGATTGATAGTTCCCTCCCTGACCGGCCGCAGCTCGAGATGTCTCATGATAAGAATATGCATTTTTCTCTGCTGTATCTGCACGCTGTGTTTCTTGTGATTTCTCTTTTGCCTGAGCACTATCTTGCTCCTCACGGCACGCCGGTTGTGCTTTCTCCTCAAATCTCACATCCGTGTAACCGTTCTCGGTGAACTCTCCATTCTTTTCACTGCCGCCTCTGATGTCTGCCCAGATGATTGCGGCAACCTTCTCGGGGCTCCCAAGTTCTTTTATCACCTGCTCTTCATTCTCAGGACCTGCATCCTCAAAATAATCTTCATAATACTGCAAAGCCTCTGCTCTCTCATCCTCCGAGATGCTGACCAGCAGCTTTTCCAGTGCTGACATAAATTCTGCCCGATTCATGCAGTCACACCTCCCTCAAAAATATCCTGTATCTTCCTCGCGTAATTCTTCCACTCTATCTTATACAAATTTAACTGTGCCATTCCTTTTTCCGTAACTTCTGTCTCTTATACACATCTGACGCTGCCGACGATACTCCTTGTGTAG
>CALZPS010000266.1 GCA_945827765.1 uncultured Lachnospiraceae bacterium
ACACAAGGAGTATCGTCGGCAGCGTCAGATGTGTATAAGAGACAGGAATGATAAGGGGTATGCAAACCTGATGAAGATCGTTTCCAAAGGCTTTACGGAAGGGTATTATTATAAGCCACGCGTGGACCGGGAAGTGCTGCGTGAGTATCACGAGGGAATCATTGCCCTGAGCGCTTGTCTGGCGGGGGAAGTCCAGCGCTATCTGATGAAAGGACTCTATGCCGAGGCAAAGGAAAAGGCGCTGGAGTATCAGGATATTTTCGGCAAGGGAAATTATTTTCTGGAGCTGCAGGATCATGGAATCCCGGAACAGAGGATGGTGAATCAACGGCTGCTGCAGATGTCCCAGGAGCTGGGTATCGAGCTGGTGGCGACCAACGATGTACATTACACCTATGCGGAAGATGAAAAGCCGCATGATATCTTGCTTTGCATTCAGACGGGCAAGAAGCTAAGTGATGAAAACAGAATGCGCTACGAGGGCGGGCAATATTACGTGAAATCGCCTCAGCAGATGGCAGAACTGTTTCCGTATGCGCTGCAGGCACTGGAAAATACGCAGAAAATTGCCGACCGCTGTCACGTGGAGATTGAGTTTGGCGTGACTAAACTGCCAAAATATGATGTGCCCGACGGGCTGACTTCATGGGAATATCTGAATAAATTGTGTTTTGAAGGGCTGGAAAGGCGTTACGGCAATCCCTCGCAGAAATTAAGAGAGCGTTTAAAATACGAGCTGGAAACCATTCAGAATATGGGGTATGTTGATTATTTCCTGATTGTGTGGGATTTTATCAAATATGCCAAAGACAATGGAATCGCTGTGGGACCGGGGCGTGGTTCGGCGGCAGGCAGTATCGTGGCATATTGTCTGGAAATCACCAATATCGACCCGATTCGTTATCAATTGCTGTTCGAGCGTTTTTTGAACCCGGAGCGTGTGACGATGCCCGATATAGACGTGGACTTTTGTTTTGAGCGCAGACCGGAAGTCATTGAGTATGTGACGCAAAAGTATGGCAAAGACCGGGTTGTGCAGATCGTTACTTTTGGTACGCTGGCGGCGCGCGGAGTTATCCGTGATGTGGGACGGGTGATGGATTTGCCGTACGCATTTGTTGATTCGATTGCCAAGATGGTGCCGCAGGAATTGAACATTACACTGGACAAGGCACTGCAGATGAACCCGGAGCTGCGAAAAAGCTATGAGACGGATGAACAGGTCAAATATCTCATTGATATGTCCAGGCGTCTGGAAGGACTGCCGAGACATTCTTCCATGCATGCCGCCGGGGTAGTCATCAGTCAGAAATCGGTCGATGAATACGTGCCGCTCTCCCGGGCATCGGACGGAACAATCGTCACTCAGTTCACGATGACCACTTTGGAAGAACTGGGACTTTTGAAAATGGATTTCTTAGGGCTGCGGACGCTGACAGTCATCCAGAATGCCGTGCGGCTCGTGCATCAGAAACATCCCGAGCTGGATGTGGAACAGATTGATTACAATGATAAAAACGTATTGGATTATATCGGAACCGGAAAGACGGACGGCGTTTTTCAGATAGAAAGTGCCGGTATGAAAAGTTTCATGAAGGAACTCAAGCCACAGAGTCTGGAGGATATCATTGCCGGAATTTCTCTTTACCGGCCGGGACCGATGGATTTCATCCCACAGTACATTAAGGGAAAAAATGATAAGGAATCCATTACCTATGACTGTCCGCAGCTGAAACCGATTTTGGAGCCGACTTATGGGTGTATTGTCTATCAGGAACAGGTAATGCAGATTGTGCAGGCATTGGCGGGATATTCGCTGGGGCGCAGTGACTTGCTCCGGCGTGCAATGTCCAAGAAAAAGGCCGAGGTAATGCAGAAGGAACGACAGATTTTCGTCTATGGTGATGAGGCAACCGGCGTTCCAGGATGTATTAAAAACGGTATCGACGAACAGGTGGCAAATAAAATTTATGACGAAATGATTGATTTTGCCAAGTACGCATTCAACAAGTCCCATGCGGCGGCGTATGCGGTGGTGTCCTATCAGACGGCATTTTTGAAATATTATTATCCGGTAGAATTTATGGCGGCGCTGATGACGTCCGTCATTGAAAATCCTTCCAAGGTGGCGGAGTATATCTATGCCTGCCGCCAGATGGGAATTGAAATTCTGCCGCCCGACATTAACCGGGGATATGCACAATTTTCGGTGGATGAGGGAAAAATCCGCTATGGGCTGGCTGCGATCAAAAGTATCGGCAGACCGGTCATCCGCGAAATCGTGGCGGAACGGGAAATGTTTGGAGAATACAAAAATCTGGAAGACTTCATCCACCGCATGTTTGTCAAGGACAATATGAACAAGCGGGTTGTTGAAAATCTGATAAAAGCCGGAGCGTTGGATTGTCTGGGTGGAACCAGAAAGCAGTTCATGAGTATTTATCTGCAGATCGTGGAGCAGGTCAATCAAGAGAAAAAATATGCGATGAGCGGTCAGATGACACTGTTTGATCTGGTCGGCGAGGAGCATAAGGCTGATTTTCAGATTAAGATGCCTGATGTGGGAGAGTATGCCAGAGAAAATATGCTGGCATTCGAGAAAGAAGTGCTTGGCATTTATATCAGCGGGCATCCTCTGCAGGATTATGAGGAAAACTGGAAAAAAATGATTTCTGCCACCACAGCGGATTTTCAGCCTGACGAGGAGACGGGACGGACAAAGGTACATGACGGTGAAAGAGCAATCATCGGCGGGATGATCAGTGAGCGCACGGTAAAGGCGACAAAGACAAATCAGATGATGGCATTTATCACGATCGAAGATTTGCTGGGAACCGTGGAGGTGGTTGTATTTCCACGTGATTATGAGAAAAACCGGGCACTTCTGGAAGTGGATGAGAAGGTATTCATTAAAGGCCGCGTATCCGAGGAAGATGAAAAAGCCAGCAAACTGATTTGTGATCAGGTGATTCGGTTCGAATAAAAGATAAAGGA
>CALZPS010000267.1 GCA_945827765.1 uncultured Lachnospiraceae bacterium
AAATTCTTCCTGTGTCATTACACCGTCTTCCTCAATATCTCCTTTGTGGGAGAGGCGTTCGCCCACCACGCGGTAGAAGTCTGCAATTACAAAATCACAGTTATGTTCCTGTGCCGCCCTCACGAGCAGTTTTGTCGCATCCGGAGTAATCCAGTCGTCGCTGTCCAAAAACTGCAGATAGGTACCTTTTGCCTGATCAATTGCCCGATTGCGGGTGTCAGACACCCCGCTGTTTTCCTTGTGAATGACACGCACACGGTTATCTTTTGCGGCATACTCATCACAAATCTGCCCGGAAGAATCCTTGCTGCCGTCATTAACAAGAATCAGTTCAAAATCTGTATATTCCTGATTCAGAATGCTGTCGATACAGCGGTTCAGATATTTTTCCGCATTGTAGATGGGGACAATGATGCTTACTGTTGGATTCATAGAGTCATCCCTCCTGTCTTATATTATTATAGCAAACATCAACATGATTCCAAGAAGTAATTCAATTCACGTATACGCATATCAATGCCGTGGCTTTCGATATATGTTGCCACACTTTTGGGCACATGTTGCTGCCATGGCTTGTTTCTGGCAATCAGCCGGCGTATTTCTGTTCCGCTGATGCCCTTTTCTTCCCCGGAGCGTCTCCACAGCACCTCGATATTAAGCCCCAGACCTTGTAAAATCTGGTATTTTTCCTCATCCCACTCACTGCAAAGACTCATAAAATAAACAGCATCCCGCGGTGCATACTGCAGAATCAGATCCGGCTGGCTGATGGGGAAAGGAATGATTTCAAACTCCTTACGTTTCACTCCGAAATCCAGAAGTGCATTGCGAATCATTTCGCTGCGCTCAAAGTAGGTCATCGGATTATCCCTGCGGGTCGTACCGTGTTCATCGAGCGGAGAGGTCGCTGCAAAGGACACAATATCCGAATGTGTGATGCCGATATAAAGCTTGTTACAGCGCATCTTTGCCGCCAGTACATACTCCATCTGTTTTAAGTGGAAAATCTGAAACCTTCCGAATACAACTCCTGTCTCTACCATAATGAATCATCTCCTTTATCTTTCTATTGTCTGCTGACCATGTTATACTCTCAGTTTTGTTCACACAATGCTCTGCCGTCAGAGGCTCTTTTTCAGAAGTCAGTCGTCAGATATATGCCGTTCTTTTTGATTGCTTTGCCGTCCAACGCTGCATATTGCAGTACATCCGACTTGTCGTATACCAGTTTGAGAGAAAAGAATGGATAGCTCTCGTTCAGAAGACGGAAGAAAATTTTGTCTCCCTCCCACAGGTTCAGATTGTCGATTTCTGTCTTATCCACCCATTCCAGTACGCCTTCGTCACAGTCTATTGGCTCTCCGGTAAAATCATCTGCGGTATAGAGTGACATATATTCTGTCACATCCTCCCCATAAAGGAAGGTGACAATCCCTCTATAACGCCAAGAGACCAGCGTATAGCCAGTCTCTTCCTTAACTTCGCGCAGCAGACATTCCTCCGGGCTTTCCCCATTTTCAAAATGTCCGCCGACGCCAATCCATTTATCTTTATTGACATCGTTTTCTTTCACCGTGCGGTGCAGCATCAAATATTTTCCGTCTTTTTCAATATAACATAATGTGCTCAGACTCGTCATTATATTCCTCCGTGGGAATGAAAAGTCCAACAGTTTTTACCACCGCCAATCCATTAATTTTGCTTTTACCATAAGATGTTGCAAATCCGCCGGTGTCCATTCCTGTTCTTTGAATGATTCTTCTATGATATCATAAGAACCATCCTCATGGTATTCAACATGGTAAAATTCTAAATGATATAACTCTTTGGCATCCTCGGCAGTCACTGTCAATGTCTTTTCTTCGATTCCCGATATATAAGTTTTTACATTATAATCATAAGTGACATACTCAAGATTGTCAATCGTTGCAAGCAAAAGAGCTGCGTAACCTTTCATTTTTGTTTCTATTTCCACCTTGTCTGACATAGAAATATCAGATTTTAAACTGATTTTCCATCCATAAGGCGCCTGGTCGGTCAGCAGTTCGTTTTCAAAGTCGCCCAAAGTCTCTTTCATACCGAGCGCTTGTACGGTTTCGGCGTTTTCCGGCATATTACCAACATATTCATGTCTTGAAAGATAGACAGAGGAGACTCGAGGGGCGATATCAACACCTTCGTCCCATATAATCAGGTCTCCAATATAGACGCGTGTCAATTCCTGTTTCGGCTGATAAGTCGTTTGTAATTCCTTCTGCATAGGCAGCGGACTGGGAAGTACTCCATGTAAAGTAATCCTCAGTATACCGCCTTCTTCTTCGTGGTATGAAATGGAGGATACATTTTTTGCGCTGGACAGACACGAAAGATTGGAAAACTTTACACCATCACGGGCTGATATATTCATTTGATAGGCAACTTCCTGTGCCGATAATTCACTGCCAATCACGAACACTTTCAGGCAGATGATAAGTACGACCGCCGCCAGCACACATCCGACACTGATAAAAATCTTTTTGTTTGTTTTCTTTTTCAGTATTTTCAAAAAATCAATTTCTTTTGACGGAAGTTCGTTGTTCACAACGTCCTCATCTTTCTGCATCCGCTGCATCCGCCCTCTGCATTTTTCACACTCATCCAGATGCCGTTTGACTGCCTCGTTGGTCACGGCATTGGTCAGATTATCCATGTATGATGGCAGTAAATCCTGTACTACTTCACAACTTAAATCATTTTTCATTATTCTCCAGCTCCTTTCCCAGTTTTTCTTTTCCACGATAATAGGTCACGCGCGCCCAGTTTTCTGTTTTCCCCATGATATCTCCGATTTCACGGAACGAGCAGCCGCCAAAAATTCGCAGATACATGATTTCCCGAAACGGTTCCGGACAGTCGTGCATTTTTTTCAGCAGTTCCATCCGTGCCAGCTTGTCCATCACTTCTGATTCCTGTCTCTTATACACATCTGACGCTGCCGACGATACTCCTTGTGT
>CALZPS010000268.1 GCA_945827765.1 uncultured Lachnospiraceae bacterium
CTACACAAGGAGTATCGTCGGCAGCGTCAGATGTGTATAAGAGACAGTTCTGTAGCTGCTTGGACAACTCCCCACAGCGGAGCGCCTCCCGCAGCTGCTCTTTTGTCACATCATGGGCAAATCCGCAGATGAGACTCGCGCCCGGTTTTGCGTCCAGCACATACCACATCTCGGTCTTCCCGTTCTGCTGTTCGTGGATTCTGGCATATTCGTCATCCGGATGTACCTGTACGGACAAATCTTTTTCTGCATCAATAAATTTGACAAGTATCGGAAGTCCTTCCGTAGCTTTGGAGCCCAGATATTCCGGATGTGCCTTTAACACCTCAGAAAGCGTCTGTCCGGCGAATTGTCCGTTCGCCACGATACTCGGTCCGTCGGGATGGGTGGAACACTCCCACGTCTCTGCCAGCGGAACCAGCTCTGTCTCTTTTCCGTATTCTGTTTTCAGCCTTAAACCGCCCCAAAGATAATCCTTTCCAACCGGCTTTAATAGCATTGGTTCCATACTTTTTTATCCTTCTGACTGATTTCCGTGCCAATCTGTACTTCAATCACACTCATATCTGTCTCCGCAATCAACGTATTTCTGCATCCGGCAGCAACCGATATGACATCCCCCGGACGCACGATCTGCTCCATGCCATCCACCACGCAGCGTCCCTGTCCGGAAAGAATATTCCATACCTCATCCCGCTGCTCATGGCTGTGATATTTCATCTGATTTCCTGCGGTCAACGACACTTTCACAGTCAATGATCCCGGCTGCATATCAATTACCGCATAAGTCCCCCATGACTTTTCGATATACCGCGCCTGTTCTTTTATTTTTTCCACATATGGTTTCATGTAACCGCTTTGTTCCTTGTCCGTGACCAAAATTCCGTCACAACTTGCAGCGATTACCATGTCCTTACATCCCATACAGAGAATAGGAACATCCAATTCATTGACTACCTGAGTATTGGTACAGGTATCATCCAACATGACATTTCCCTTGGTGACATCTGCCATCACCTCTGCCATCATGTTCCATGTTCCGATATCTTTCCATTCTCCACTGTAACGCACAACCTGACAACTCGGCTCTTTCTCCGCCACCGCATAGTCAAAGCTGATGCACGGCAGTGAATCAAATTTTGCATACAAATCACGGTAATCCGTATAGGAAGTCATCTCATGGAGCTTGTCAATCATATATTTCAGGCGGAAAGCAAACACGCCCGAGTTCCAGAGAGCATCCTGTGCAAGATACTCTTTTGCTTTCCATGTATCCGGTTTTTCACAAAACTCTTTCACTTCACTAATCGGCCCACTGTCTCCGGGGATAATATAGCCGTACTTGTCACTGGGATATGTCGGCTCCACTCCGAGCAGGGTCAGCTTGGCGCGGTCTTCCTTCACCAGACTTTCCAGGGCTTTCACCGATTGATAATACTCTATCTCCACAAAGGGGTCAACCGGACAGACAACAACGCATTCCGACTCATCAACTCCCAATTCATCATGAAGATATGCTGCTGCGAGCGCAATTGCCGGAAAAGTATCACGACGGGAAGGTTCCACACAGACAGCCACCTTTTCCCCGAGTTGGCTGCGTATCGTACTCACCTGTGATTTGCTGGTCGCTATCGTAATCTGCACCTCTGGGTCAACCGTGGTCAGCTGCCTTATAACACGCTGTGCCATAGATTCATATTCCCCATTTTCGTCTTTCAGCAAACGGATGAACTGCTTGCTGCGAATTTCATTGGAAAGTGGCCATAACCGTTTTCCGCTGCCCCCTGATAAGATAATCACATTCATAGTTTTTCCTCTACAACAATGTGCCGCACGGGGCTTTTAAACCACGTGCAGCACCATTTTCATTTACAAATCCGAAGGTAGTCATCTCATCTCTGATTTATCCGAGAAAATCTGCTTCGCCCAGTATGATTCTATCGTTTGAATCTGTTCCTCTTCCTAACACTCTGCGAATCAGTTTCTTCGCAGATACTTTCTGTGAATGTTCCATCGCCTCATCTATGACTTCTTTCACTTCCGCAATTGTCAACGGATGATCCTCTCTCTGCAATTCATCGATGCGACTGTAAAGCGCCAGAATTCCCATCTCATCTATAAGATATCCATTTTCTTTTGCGTAAGTCTGTCCAAAAGTCACCAACTCATCATTGATCAAAATTGGTACTTCCAGACGACTTGTGAATTTTCTGCGGAATTCACGATTGGAAGTCAGCAGTCTGTCAAGCGGCTTTCTCTGATCTTCCAGCACAACGAGCAGTTCTCCACTGTCCTGTTCCATCGCTTTATTCAGTCTGACCACAGTCTTCTCATTCATCTTGCCGGCTTTTTCAATAATCAGTGCTCCGCCATACAATTTAGAGAAAATATCGCTGATCCGTTTCTTATTCAGAGAATCGCCTGAAACAATGGCAACTTTGCCCTGACGGATATTCCGCTGTTTCTGGATTGCCTTCACCACATCAACCGCCAGTACAGTCTTTCCATTTCCTTTATTACCGATAATCAACAGGTTGCCGGTCGCTGACGTGCCTTTACGATTGGTACAATTCTTGTCCTGCTCCAACACATCTACCAATTGCTCGCTCATACCACGTACCGGGACAAAATAGGAGAACAGCTTTTTCTGGTCTTCTGTCAATCCTGCGCGGGTTCCTATTCCGCTTTGTACTCTCAGATCATATCTTCCATGTACTACAAAACCGGTATCGGACATAGATAACGCATCGGAAATCTCATCAATCGGTATCGGTGCAGTCTTTCCGGTCGCATATAGTTTTGCAGTTTCTTTTCTGCTGAGCGGTGCGGTCTCTGACAGGAAATTGATTTTGTCATCATCTTCGTCAGGAATTTCCCGATCATCATAATCTTCTTCGAGCTCCGTCTCCTTGTGCTCTTCTTCCGGCTCCTCGTAGTCCTCTTCCTGTCTCTTATACACATCTGACGCTGCCGACGATACTCCTTGTGTA
>CALZPS010000269.1 GCA_945827765.1 uncultured Lachnospiraceae bacterium
GCTCCGCCGTGTACGAAAGAACGAATTTTAACCCCCTTACGTATATACAGAAAACCGATTCCTTTCGGTCCGTTCAGTTTATGCCCGCTGGCGCTGAGCATATCAATATGGCATTCGTCTACATTGATTGGAAGATGTCCGAACGCCTGTACCGCATCTGTGTGAAACAAAATCTGGTTTTCTTTTGCAATCTCGCCTATCTCACGAATAGGCGGTATGGTACCGATTTCATTATTTGCGAACATCACAGAAATCAGAATCGTATCAGGTCGGATGGCCGCCCTCAGCTCGTCCAGTTTGACGATGCCATTTTCATCGACATCCAGATAGGTCACTTCAAACCCTTGTTGTTTGAGATATTCACAAGTATGCAGGATAGCATGATGCTCAATCTTACTCGTAATTATATGCTTTCCTTTGGCTGCATAAGCCTCAGCAGTCGCTTTGAGCGCCCAGTTATCCGACTCCGAACCACCAGCCGTAAAATAGATTTCCGAACTACTCGCTCCAAGTGCAGCAGCAATGGTATCCCGCTGTCTGGAAATCGCCTCTTTATTCTCCGCTCCAAATCCATAAATACTCGATGGATTTCCAAATCGTTCTGTAAAATAGGGCAGCATCGCCTCCACAACCTCAGGTGCCGTTTTCGTAGTTGCCGCATTATCTAAATATATCAATTTTTCCATGTATGTTTCCTCTTTTCCTATTGTTCTACTAGGTTTTCTATTTTGTAGAATACTACCTTTCTTATGTTCTGTCAAGCCGGTAAAATGAATAAGATTAAAAAAACAGTTGTCTGAGGTTTTTTCGTTGTCTCAAAAAAAATCAATCCTAGTTGGTACGATGGTTTTGACCGCCGCCGGATTTTTAAGCAGATTCATGGGTTTTTTCTATCGCATCTTCCTAAGCCGTATATTTGGTGAAGAAGGGGTCGGTCTGTACCAGTTAATTTTCCCCATTTACACACTTGGTTATTCTTTGACTACTGCCGGAATTGAAACCGCAATTTCCCGTACCGTTGCCCGCAAAAAATCTTTAGGCAAAGAGCAGGAGGCGCACAAAGACTTATACTGTGGTCTTGCTCTCTCTTTTTTATTGGCGTGTCTCAGTACTGTTCTGCTTCAGAAAAACACGGTTTTTATCGCAGACACGCTGCTCGGGGACGCCCGGTGTGCCCCGTTGCTCACTATCCTTTCCTACGCATTTCCGTGCAGTGCGGTGCACAGCTGTATCTGCGGATACTATTATGGATTAAAACAGACCAAAGTCCCGGCTGCGGCACAGCTTATTGAGCAGACTGCCCGGATTTGTTCCGTTGCACTTTGTTATTATCTCATTGTTCATAACGGCGATACCATCTCCATCAATATCGCAGTATGTGGTCTGGTGATTGGAGAATTTGTTTCCGCACTTTTCACCTTACATACATTGCCGGGAAAGAAATATTCTCCCGCATCTATTCGTGCACTGCAGACAATTGCCGGGCACGCAGGGGAATTACTGCGCCTTTCACTTCCACTGACTGCCAACCGAGTCCTCATAAACCTGCTGCAAAGCATTGAGGCTGTCTCCATTCCCGGCAGATTGATGTACTATCATTACGATTCCTCCGAGGCACTGCGTATCTATGGCGTACTAAACGGAATGGCACTCCCATGTATCCTTTTTCCCTCCGCTGTCACAAATGCGGTTTCAGTCATGCTGCTGCCTACCGTAGCGGAGATTCAGGCCGCCGACAACCATCAGGAGATGTTTTCCGTCATCAAAAAAGTGGCTGGTTGCTGCTTTATACTTGGATTGTTTTGCTGCCTTTGTTTCCTGCTTTTTGGTGCATTTATCGGACTTACACTGTTCGACAGTAAAATGGCCGGTCAGTTTATCATCACGCTGGCATGGATTTGTCCTTTTCTTTATACAAACAGCGCACTTTTAAGCATTATCAATGGTTTAGGTAAAACTGTTCAGACTTTTTTGATTAATACACTGGGACTGGGAATCCGAATTGCCGGAGTATTTTGGGGAATTCCGGCATTTGGCATCCAAGGTTATCTTTGGGGACTGTTAATCAGTCAGCTTGTCATCAGCCTGTTTGCGGGAGGCGTGATTTTGTTGACAATCCACCGAACTTTTTCACCATATGCAAGGTAGTAAAAGAGGCAGGTTTTGCCCCTGCCCCTCTTAGCCTTATCTTTCACCGCAGCAGATTCAGCACTCCCTTCACGAGTATCGGATTCACATACGTCTCCAATAGTATTCCCGCCAGCATCGTTCCTACCACAAAGATTGTCTTTTCGCGGTTCCAGCGGTTTTGTGGATAAATCCAGCAATACCACAAAATAACAACATATGCCGGTACATACAGCAAAAACTGCGGCAGTCCCCCGGCAATGCAAAACATAATCCCTTTGATTCCCATTTTCAATACTGCCATGGAAAGGATAAGCCCGCACGAAAAGCCCGTCCATACCAGAAAAACTCCCGCTGAAGCTTTTCTCATGCGAGTAAATGACAAACCGATTAACATCAGGAAGGGCATGATTCGGATACGAATCAAATACAGCAGAAAAATGCCCGACGCCACCTCGGCAGCTTCGTATTGCCGTAGGAAAGACTCGCTAAAAATCCCCGGGTTGGCAAAGGTATTCTGCGCGGTCAAATTCATGTAAAGAATGCCAACAAAAAAACCTGACATAAAGAAAGCAAACATCTGCTTTCTGGAACGAAATATCTTCATGGGTCACCCTCCCATCTATTCAATACTTCATGATGTGAGTCAAAGGAAAAATAGAGATATAAAACATGCTTGCATATTTTTTCTCTATGGAGTCCTTAACTCATTATATGCCAGGGATATTTTTTTCAGACGTTATATTTTACCGCGTATGCCATAAGTGCCGAAACAGTCTTCGCATCCTCAATCTCGCCGGCAAATATCTTTTCTTTTAATTCTTCTATTGTATATGCGTGCAAATCAATGAAC
>CALZPS010000270.1 GCA_945827765.1 uncultured Lachnospiraceae bacterium
ACGGCTGACAATATCACAGGCCGGCGGATCCTTCCAGTCCAATGAATCAACATCCCACTGAATGGTATACATACCAATGGAACGCATGGTGGACACTACAGTGTCATTGTAATCCCCATAGGGCGGACGGAACAGTGTGGGACATACGCCGGTAACCGCTTCAATTTTTTTGTTGCAGTCCTGTACCTCCTCAATCATCTGGTCTGCTGACAGTTCTGTCATGTGGGGATGAGTCGAGGAATGATTCATCACTTCATGACCGGCATCCGATAACGCCTTGACGGACTCCGGATATTTATCCACCCATTCGCCTACCACAAAAAAAGTTGCTGTAATATCGTCCTTTTCCAAAATATCAATCAGCTGCTGTGTGTCCTCATTTCCCCAGGCAAATGGTAGGATGCGGAACCATGAAACATCCGCTTGTTATGACGATATGCCGTCCTTTTGCTCCTCTGCATAGTATTGTGGCAACAGGCTTTCCAGATCATCGGAAAAATGATATCGGATGACAATTCTATGGTTTTCATAGACGATAATGCTATCAATCATTTCCAACACAATATCTCGATCTAAAGTCTCTATATCCCGCAATTCCAGCAGACGCCGTATCCACGGATTTTCCAAAAACACATGCTTTGGCTCTTTATCCTGAACATGTTCCAACAGCTCGATTTTCTTTTGCAGGTGATTTTCTTTTTCCTGATAGTCCGCATGGTATTCCACAAATTCTTCTCTGGAAATCAAATCTTCCTTGTAATCTCGATACACAGATTTTTTCTGCACTTTCAACCGCTGCAGCTCACGCTCCAGTTGGGCAAGCTGCTTTTCATATGAGTTCTTTTTCACAGCAAATTGTTTTGTCTGATCCTCCACGATTTTCTGTAAATTGTCAATATTCCGGACAATCACTTTCAGATCCTGCAATACAATCTGCTCCAGCACACGGGACGGAATGGTATGCGGTGTACAATACTTCTTTCCGTGTCGCTGATACGTTCCACAATAGAAATAATATTCTACACCAGACTTGCGCCGGAATGACTTTTTTGCCATTGCACGTCCACAATCGCCGCACTTTAGAAATCCAGCAAAGATGCTGTTGTTCTTGGTCAATCCCAAATCTCTGTGTTGACGCTGTAACAAATGCTGTACCTTATTCCATGTGTCTTTATCAATGATCGCATCATGTGTATCCGGTACAATGATCCAATCTTTTTGCGCTACCGGACGCGCTTTTCCTTTCATCTGCTGATGTATCTTTCCTTGTACCATACAGCCCGTATACATCTCCCGTTGAAGGATTGTATGGATCGTCGAATAGGTCCAGTAGGTGGTGGAATCCAATCGATGGCAGTTCGAGTAGTTTTCACCATTTAACCGTTTGTATTCAGACGGGCAGGGAATATTTTCCGCATTCAGACAGCTTGCAATCGTTCGCTTTCCATATCCCTCCAGATACATGGAAAATATCCGTCGGACAACCTCTGCCGCCGGTTCGTCAATCACCAGCTTATTTTTGTTGGTTGGAGATTTTTTATAGCCATAGCTCGCAAATGCTCCAATAAACTCTCCTGCCTGTTGTTTGGTTTTCATTGCTGTATATACTTTTTGGGAAATATCTCTTGCATACTGTTCATTGAACAGATTTTTGATCGGAAGAATCAGGTCATATGCCTGCTGATAGCTGTCGATGTTGTCTGTGACGGAGATAAACCGAACCCCCATTTCAGGAAAAACCCGCTCCAAAAAGCGACTGGTTTCGATATGATCTCTGCCGATACGGGATAAGTCCTTGACAATGACACAATTGATTTTTTTTGCATCAATGTCGGTGAGCATCCGCTGAAAAGAAGGACGATTAAAATTCAAACCTGTATATCCATCGTCGATATAAATATCATACAGCTTCAAATCTTCCTTCTGTCTGATATATTCCAGAAGAAGTTTCCTCTGATTTCCTACGCTGTCGCTTTCTTCCTTATCACCATCCTCTCTCGACAATCTGATATAAGCAGCTACATGGAATAAACCAATTATTGTTGAATAACTCATCACTTCACCTATCAGCTGTTGTACCTATGATAGAAAGATACCACAGGATACAACAGCTTTCCAATGTGCGATCAAATTGCCCCATTTTCTTGTGCCTTATTATCCCAATGAGAACGAATCATACGAATGATCAATTCTTCTATGGAAATTTCAGATAAAAACTCCCTTTCAATCATATATTTCACACCGTTCTCCAAACAGCATTCCTCCTGTCCAATTCTGCCTTTCATTCTTAACATACGTTAGGATACTTGTCCGCTATGACAACCATAAGTCCAATTCCAGATTAGCTACTTATTCCCAGTGCAATTTTCATCGATAATTCCGCCTCTTGCAAATCTCTTTGATTCAGTTTCCCAATATATCGAATCAGCCTTCGCTTATCAATCACTCGGATTTGCTCAAACAGGAGATACGATTGTTTTCGCAACCCACAGATTGTAGGCAACCGATAATGAGTCGGTAGTTTTCTGAGCTTTCTTTTGCTGGTAATTGGAACGATAATCAGTGTTGAACCGTAATAATTTCCCAAATTATTTGACAGCACAAGAACAGGACGAACACCTTCTTGCTCTGAACCAATAACTGGATTTAAGTTTGCGTAGTAAATATCACCACGCCGAACATGTCTGACCATGTATTCTCCACCACCTCTATGTACGCCGAACCGGGAAGATGCTGAATCATCTGAGATTATAAACTCATGATCGCATCTTCCCGTCTCCGGCTCATCTTTCATCATAAACGTATTTCTATTTGTCCTCGACACCCCGAAATACAAAAGGAATTTGCCAGATGGTCCCCTTGACACGGGCTCCACGGGAATTGCACCCCAGCTGTCGATCTGACAGAGCCGCCCTCATTGCCTGCGACGGTTTTATCACGCTCGGACTGTGAC
>CALZPS010000271.1 GCA_945827765.1 uncultured Lachnospiraceae bacterium
AAAAATGGCTGCTTGCTCATGTTTTGCGGGACCCATAGACATAAGAATACATGCAGGCATGTATTTTATGTCCATTTGTCTCTTAGATCTTAGTATAACAGTTTTTGGCGGGTTTGGCAAATGGTGAATGGAAGTACTTTTCATGCATTTTGTGCATTTTGTGCGTTGTGTTTCCAGTCATGATATATTATAATCATAGAAACGAAGTATGACAGATTATGAGTGGGAAAGGAGGAATAATCAAAAAGGCAAGTAATGAAAGAATTCGTGTCTGTCAACATTTGGAGTAGAAAGGTTAGGTGTATCAATAATGATCAAATTAGCAAGAGTTTTTTCTGATAATATGGTTCTGCAATGCGGTCAGGAAATTGCGGTATGGGGAACCAGCGATGCGGAAGGCGAGATTTCTGTCCTGCTGAACGGAGATGAAATTTGCAGGGCAAAAGTGCCTGAGGGAGAATTCAGACTGATGCTTCCCGCGCAGGAGCCGATGTGCGATGCACAACTTACAGTAGGAGATTTCGTAGTCAAAGGAGTGGATATCGGCGAGGTCTGGGTTGCAGCAGGACAAAGCAACATGGAGTTCCTGCTCAAATACGTGAAAGATATTGATGAGGAGTTGTCATCGGCCGATGATTTGCATTTAAGAATGTATACGGTTGGACAGTATTCATTCAAGGGACAGCGCGAACTTGGATATAAGGCATGGAATCCGTGGGATCGCTGGATTAAATATGGTGAAAATGGAACGGATGCTTTTTCAGCGGTTGCTGTTTTTTTTGCAAAGAAACTCAGGACAAAAGGAGTTCCTGTGGGAATCATCAATTGCAGTTGGGGTGGAACAAAGGCCTGCGCATGGACGGATAAACAGCTGTTGACCGGAGAGTTAAAGATATCTATTGAGGATTTCGAGAAGAACTGCGCAGCATTAAATATGAAGAAATATGAAATAATTAAGCAGTATGTCTGGCCGGCTCGATTTGCGCAGCCTGCTCCGGGATCAAATTATTCAGAAATGATTATGAAAAATACCTTCAGACCGAAGGAAATGATGAAGATCATGGAAGGGCTTTACAGTCCTCAGAACAGTCAGGAGAATGGAAATGAGAATGCGAATGAAATGACATCTCCTTTTGCCCCGTTGGAGGAGATGATTGGAGAAACAATATCTGCAGCAGATTTTATGGCTGTTGGACCGGGAAATGAGAATGAACCCGGAACACTTTATGACAATATGGTGTCTGAGATCGCAGGATATTCCACAAGGGGTGTGCTTTGGTATCAAGGATGTAGCGACGAGGATCATGCTGATATGTATGATCAGATGTTTGACGCTGTTGTGCGTTGCTGGAGAGGCAGCTGGAAAGCTGTAAACCCGGCGCAGGAAAGGATGCCGTTTGTTTTTGTACAGCTTGCACCTTATGGTACCTGGATGATGAACTCAAACGCAGCATATCCGACACTCAGAGAGTCACAAGAGCGGGCTTATCATAATATTCCTGATGTATATATGACTTCTATCACAGATTTAGGAAATGTATTTGATATCCATCCAAAGGAAAAGAAACCTGTTGGAGAGAGAATGTATCTTCTGGCAGACAAATATGTATATGGAAACATGGATGTTTATGCCGATTCTCCGATTGGCAAGAGCGTAGAACGTACCTCGGATGACACAATCGAGATTTGTTTTGAGAATGGTGACAATCTGCATCTTGTATCACAGGATTTTGCAGGCTACAACGGATTTACTGTGGAGGAAATCAAAGAAGAGGATCCATCTTTGGTACCACCAGTGCTGGATGGAATCAATGCGCTTACAGTGCTTGCGAACGGCCAGCCAATTCAGGACGCACAATGCAGCATATCAGATCATATACTGACCGTGAAATCGGCTGAGCTGCATGGTGTTCAGGACATCGTGGTACAATTTGCCAGAACAGGGTTCTATAAGGTGAATCTGTATAATAAAGCAGAACTTCCGGTTAGACCGTTTGAAATAAGTATATGAGAATCAATGCCATGAGTCGCCCATTTGTCGGGCAGCTCATGGCATTAGACTATGAACAAACGGATAAATATACATAAAAAATCGGGAAAACGGCCAAAATCATAAAATATTCCCAGACCTTGCATTCCATGGAAAATTGGATTATAATAGGATGCCAAGAGTCAAAAAGTCATTTGGGAGGCGTATTATATGACAAAGATTGATATTATTTCCGGTTTTTTGGGAGCGGGAAAGACAACATTTATCAAAAAGATGTTAAAAGAAGCATTTGCATGCGAGCAGGTGGTGTTGATAGAAAATGAGTTCGGCGAGATTGGGATTGACGGTGGATTTTTGAAAGATGCCGGAATTGAAATCAAGGAGATGAACTCTGGCTGTATCTGCTGTTCACTGGTAGGAGATTTTGGGAAATCTTTGAAGGAAGTGGTGGAGACTTACCATCCGGATCGGATTTTGATCGAGCCATCCGGTGTCGGCAAACTTTCCGATGTCATCAAAGCGGTACGGGATGCACAGGGTAGTCTGGATGCGGAATTGAACAGCTTTACGACGGTTGTCGATGTGACAAAATGTAGAATTTACAGTAAGAATTTTGGTGAATTTTTCAGCAATCAAATCGAATACGCGGGAGC
This sequence comes from uncultured Lachnospiraceae bacterium, assembly GCA_945827765.1. Taxonomy (GTDB): domain Bacteria; phylum Bacillota; class Clostridia; order Lachnospirales; family Lachnospiraceae; genus Schaedlerella. Next base: position 2,644 of record CALZPS010000271.1, read on the forward strand.
TATCATCCTGAGCAGAACCGACAGGGCGAAACAGGAGAAGATTGAGGAAAGTGTGGCAATTCTGCGCACGATGAATGCGAAGGCACCGATTATCACGACGCCGATCGAGCAGTTGTCCGGTGAGAAATTATTGGAGACGATGGAAGGCAGTAAGTCTCTGGAGGAAGAATTGCTGGCGGAGATTGTGTGCCCGGAGTGCGGTGAAGTGCATGAGCATGGAGAATCATGCGGCTGCGGACATGACCATGAGCACGAGCATCACCACCATCACGATGAGGACGAGCACGAGCATCACCACCATC
>CALZPS010000272.1 GCA_945827765.1 uncultured Lachnospiraceae bacterium
ACACAAGGAGTATCGTCGGCAGCGTCAGATGTGTATAAGAGACAGCTCCCGCATGATAAGCCGAACCACAGGCGACAATCATAATTTTGCTGACTTCACGAATCTCTTCATCCGTCATATTCAATTCCTCGATTACAATATCGTGTTTTTTGATTCTTGGAGATATCGTATCGCTAATCGCCTTCGGCTGCTCATACATTTCTTTCAGCATAAAGTGCTCGTAGCCCCCTTTTTCGGCGGCATCCACATCCCAGTCAATATGAACAGGCTGTTTCTCGATTCGTTCCTCATCTACATTATAAAACTCCATGGAATCCCGCCCGATACAGACCAGTTCTTCATTTTCGACGAAATACACATCTCTCGTATATTTCAATACCGCGGGCACATCCGAGGCAATAATATTACCATCTGCCGTATGCCCAACAATCAGTGGGCTGTCTTTACGTACAGCAAATAATTTATCCTGATGATCCTTGAATATAATTCCCAGCGCATATGAGCCTTCCATACGATGCATCACCTTGGTGATTGTGGACAATGGATTTCCATCATAATAGTAATCCAGCAAATGCGCTACCACCTCGGTATCCGTGTCTGATATAAAAGTATATCCCTTTTCTGTCAGTTTCTTTTTCAGTTTCAGATAATTTTCTATAATGCCGTTATGCACGACCGCGATACTTTTATCTTTATTCAGATGCGGATGAGCATTGACATCTGATGGCTCGCCATGCGTAGCCCAGCGGGTATGACCGATTCCAAGTGTCCCCGGCATCGTCTCCCCGTCATGTGTCATCTCTCCCAGCACTTTCAGCCTGCCCTTCGATTTCGTCACACGTATCTGATTCTCGTTATATACTGCCATTCCGGCTGAATCATATCCTCGATACTCCAGTTTTGACAAGCCATCCAGCAGAATTGGTGCTGCCTGTCTCTCACCTATATATCCTACAATTCCACACATGTTTCTTCTCCTTCCATAAAAAACTGCGTTTTTTGCATATGTGAAGATAAAACGGGACAGCCTGCAAGCCCTTTCGCTTATTCTGTCCCGTTTTTCTTTCATTCCAATACTATCACTGCTTATGCTCACATACAATCAGCAATATCTTATAAATCTATAAACTCCAGATCATACCCCTTTTTCCCTTTTGTTGAGCCAGGGTTTTTCCTTCCTTTTACAGAACCGGAATTCTTTCTGCTTTCGGAGTTTTCATGAGCCGGCTCTTCATACTCATCCTCATACTCATCCTCGTACTCTGCATCTTCATCATAGTACTCATCATACTCGTCATACTCATCATATTCGTCTTCGTACTCGTCATATTCATCATCGTACTCATCCTCATACTCATCGTATTCGTCTTCGTACTCGTCATATTCGTCCTCGTACTCATCTTCATACTCATCGTCAGCATCATCCCGCTGAGACTTTGCTTTGCCGGAAGATTTGTTTGTTTTCTTTTCCTTCTTCTTTGAGGTTTCCGGCTCCGGTTCTTCATCCAAAATACCATACTCCTCATAGATATCATCCAGCTCCTGATTCCTGTGCAGCAGTTTCACTGCCAGAACAATAATAAGAATCAGCATAATCAGGAACGCGGCACATACACCAAGCACAACCGGCATCTGATCTTTGATGCTGAATTCCTTTCCTGCCGCATCGTCTTCAGCCGTATTTGTCTGTGGTTCCACATAACGCTGATAAGTATTCTCTGTAGTATCATAGCTGTACAACTGCTTTGCGCCGGTAGAAATATTCATCGCATAAATCAAATAATATCCGCTATGCTCCGAGTCCATCCATGCTGTCATCTCATAATCCGAAACAGTGAGCTTTGCCTCCTTATACTGCTCAGGCAATGTCACTGCATTTGCTTCATCAAGCAAGGCAATCGACGTTGTCTCCGAAATCTCAATCACAATATATGGGGCAAACGTTGCATCTTCCGCACGATACAGGAAAAACTCTCCTTTCCCGGAAGCGTCCTTCAGATAACCCAACGTCACTCCGCTATCATTGACAACAAACTTACGCTCTGCTCCATTATATGTAAGCATTGTCTCACTAAAACCTTGTGGGATGGAAATAGGCATAAAATCTTCTGCCAGTGTATAAGTCTCAGAGCCTACCGTAACCGTGTCACTGCCCGCAAGCGTCGTCGTTCCCTGCCCCGCAGGTATCGAAGTCGTACCATCTGCCGCTGCCTCAATTGAGACGGTAGAATTTCCCTCCTGAAAATACAGGCCTTCATCGGAATACAAGTATCCCGAACTGCTCTTCACCGTAATCTTTGTACTTCCCGCCTGCAGAGCACGGAATACAAGTGTCGTCTCAAGTTGGGTCTCTGTTCCGGTTCCTTTTCCTGTATAATGGAGCTGTCCGTTCCCCTCATATTGCATATCCGCATCACTGTTTATAAGCTCCAACGCGGATTCATCATATTGTAAGACAATATCTGTATCTCCGATAGGTTCTCCGTTTCCCCGGATTTCAATATCAACTTCTACATTATCCCCAACACTGGTCTGTGGATCAGAAAACCAGATTTGTCCGTCAGCAGCCTGGCTGGTAAATGCAATACCCGGGACAAGGAGACATATCGATAAAACGACTACTGCCAATTTTTTCAACGTATTCATCAAAACATCCTCTCTTTTGTTCATTTTATTGATTTCACTCTATACAGCATACACTTTTTTTCACCAAATGTCTACTGGCAATATTTATTCCTTTTGCGGTCGTCAGGCTGCTATTCTCCGCCGCCTGCCTCAGCGGCAGGATTTGTTTCTCCATCTGTGGAAGGCTGCGTCTGAGATTCACCACCCTCCGGCTGTTGTGGCTCTTGTGTGCCCGGATCCGGCTGCTGTGGCTCCTGTGTGCCCGGATCCGGCTGCTGTGGCTCCTGTGTGCCCGGATCCGGCTGCTGTG
>CALZPS010000273.1 GCA_945827765.1 uncultured Lachnospiraceae bacterium
CTACACAAGGAGTATCGTCGGCAGCGTCAGATGTGTATAAGAGACAGACATCGGAATTCCATCCGAAGTTTTAATGGAACGGGCAGCATTAAAGACAGTGGAGTGGATGGAAGAGAAGCATCTGGTGCAGGGCAAGATTCTTATTGTGTGCGGCTCAGGCAATAACGGGGGCGACGGTTTTGCGGTTGCCAGACTGCTGCATCAGAAACATTGCCAGGTAACGGTAGTATTTGTGGGCAAAGAGAGCTCCATGAGCCGGGAATGCTGTCTGCAGGCAAAAATTGCACACAATCTGGGCATTTCCATCGTCACTGAATTGCCCGGGGAAGAATACAATGTAATAATAGACGCAGTGTTCGGAGTAGGGTTAAGCCGTGAAATCAGCGGACACTACGAGGAAGTCATACGGACACTGAATGCACGGCAGGGAATCAAGCTGGCGGTTGATATTCCGTCAGGCATTGATTCTAAAAGCGGCAAAGTGCTGGGAACTGCATTTCGGGCGGATGCCACAGTCACTTTCCAATGTGAAAAAGCAGGAACCGTACTTTTCCCGGGAACTGAATATGCAGGAGAAGTAGTTGCCGCGGATATTGGAATCGATACTTCGATTTTTGAGGCACAGCCTGAAATATGTTATACTTTGGAAACGGAAGATGTTACACGATATCTCCCGCAAAGGCGCGCTGACAGTCATAAGGGAAGTTATGGAAAAGTGTTGATGATTACCGGCAGCAAAGGCATGGCCGGAGCTGCATACTTAAGTGCGAAGGCAGCATATACCTGCGGGGCAGGACTGGTACAGGTTTATACGCATGAGAGTAACCGTGTCATTTTACAGCAGTTATTGCCGGAGGCGATTATTTCCACTTATGAAAATGATTTCGCGAAGGAAAGTGAAACACTCAAAACTCTGCTTGAATGGGCGGACGTGGTCTGTATCGGCTGCGGGCTGGGCTTAAGCGATATGGCGAGAGCATTGCTGGAACATACATTGGTAAACGCTGACGTGCCCTGCGTGATTGATGCGGACGGACTCAATCTGCTGGCAAAAAATATGGAACTTCTGCACCGGATGAAAGCGGCAGCTGTATTGACGCCCCATATGAAGGAGATGGCGGGGATGCTCGGCTGCACGGTGCCAGAATTAAAAACAGAACGGTTTGCCAGAATGAAAAAATTTGTAGAACAATATCCGGTTGTCTGTGTGCTGAAGGACAGCCGCAGTATGGTGGCAGCATCCGGAAAGAAAACCTTTCTCAATACGGCAGGGAACTGTGGTATGGCAAAAGCCGGCTCAGGGGATGTTCTTGCAGGTGTGATCACAGCTTTTCTGGCACAGAAAATGCCTGCGTACGAAAGTGCGGTGGGCGGTGTGTTTTTGCACGCGGGAGGCGGGGATGAAGCCCGCAGGATGTGCGGCAGCTATAGTATGCTGGCAGAGGATTTAATCGAGGGGATAAAAAAACTGTTGAGAAAGACAGAACAAATGGAAGGGGAACAGAAATGAAACAATACAATCGAGTCTGTGCAAACATAGATTTGGATGCCATCGTTCATAATATGGAGCAAATGAAACAGCATATCGGGGAGGATGCACAGCTTGTGGCAGTTATCAAGACGGATGCCTACGGACACGGAGCACTTCCGATTGCACAGGTGTTGGAGAATGTCTCTTATGTCTGGGGATATGCGACGGCATCTTTGGAAGAGGCAGTGCTGATTCGCAAAGCCGGGATTCACAAACCGATTCTGGTGCTCGGATGCGTATTTCCTGAGCAATATGAAGAAATGGTTGAACTGGATATCCGCGCTGCTGTATATAGAAAAGAGATGGCGGAGGAAGTATCTAAAATCGCGGCACGCCTTGGCAAACGCGCATATCTGCATGTAAAAATCGATACCGGAATGGGCAGAATCGGTTTTGCGGCGGACAAAGAGAACGCAAAAGTGATTGCCGGACTTTCAAAACTCCCAAACATCGAATTGGAGGGCATTTTTACACATTTCGCAAAAGCGGATGAGACAGATAAGACATATACACAGGAACAATACCGGCGTTTTTGTCTCGTTATAGATGAGCTGGAAAAACAGAATGTTCATATCCCACTTGTGGATTGTGACAACAGTGCCGGAATCATTGATTTTCCACAATATAAGCACAATCTGGTGAGGGCGGGAATATCCATGTATGGCATGTATCCCTCTGATGAGGTAAACAAAGAGCCCCTTTCATTGAAACCTGCCCTGGAAGTAATCCGTCATATTACCTTCGTCAAAACCGTAGAAAAAGGAACCTCCATCAGCTATGGCGGCACATTTATCGCTCCAAAACAGATGCGGGTGGCAACGATACCGGTCGGCTACGGTGACGGATATCCCCGCGCACTTTCCAATAAGGGAGAAGTGCTCATCCATGGGAAACGGGCAAAAATACTGGGACGTGTGTGCATGGATCAGTTCATGGTCGATGTGACAGATATCCCCGAGGCGGCATTTATGGACCGCGTGGTGCTGATTGGACAGGACGGATAGAGCCAGATCTCCGTGGAAGAACTGGGAGAAAAAAGCGGGCGTTTTCATTATGAATTTGTCTGCTGTCTCAGCAAACGGATCCCCAGAAATTATATCAAAGACGGAAAAATAATCTTACAGACCGATGCATTTTAATCGACTGCATGAACCGAAATCATACACCCTGAATAGATCCGGTGAAAACGGGAATACTGAAATCACAACGTTGAAACGCAAAATGAAGTAAGTCGGAGGGTGAAAGAAATTGGTTGTAAAACGTGGAGACATTTATTATGCGGATTTAAGTCCGGTAGTCGGCTCCGAGCAGGGCGGCATAAGACCTGTACTGATTATTCAGAATCTGTCTCTTATACACATCTGACGCTGCCGACGATACTCCTTGTGTA
>CALZPS010000274.1 GCA_945827765.1 uncultured Lachnospiraceae bacterium
GTTTTAACATATGAACATTTATTCATATGTTTGAGTCTATTATAACACTTTACAGAAGAAAGTCAATCGGTTTTTGTAATTTTATAACTTCTTGTTAAAACTTCATCTCTGTTGCCAGCCCCTGCATAATCTGGTCTGCCTCCGCCATCAGGTCCGCACATTTCTTTAACTCCTGCTGCATTTTGTCTGACAGTTCATAATCTTTCTTATATCGTAACTGATGCTCCGTGCTCGCCCAGCAGTTCATAGCGATGGAACGAAGTTGGATTTCCACCGGTATCTTCTGCATCTGTTCCGAGAAAAAGACATCAACCAGAACGATCAGGTGCAGGCTCCGATACCCATTCGGTTTCGGCTCCTTAATGTAATCCTTCATCTTCACCAGATTGATATCCTTCTGGGACAAAAGCATCCGAGCCACCTGATAGACATCGGAGATGAACGGGCAGATCACCCGCACTCCGGCAATATCATAGATATTGTTCATCATGGCACTGATAGTCATCGGCAGCCCTTTCTTTTTCATCTTTTCCACAATACTTTGCTCGGACTTCACCCGACCTTTTACATTTTCAATCGGATTACGGTCATTGCCATACTGAAATTCCCGGTTTAATATCTCCAGCTTGGCCATGATCTGCTGCAGACCTGCCTCATAAAAAAATAATGCTTTCCGAAACTGTTTTTCCGTGTCCAGATAATCATGAAGCTGCGGCAGCAGCCTGTCTTTATCCTCCACCACTTCTGTATAAGTTGTTTCGCTGACTTCCTTGCGGACTGTCACATCCATCGCATTTCTCACCTTCATGTACCTCATATCTTTGTAAGTATTTCATGCATTGTCAAAGCGCATATGCAAAGCCGAAATGTGCTTTACCTGTTTTTCATATATACTGTCACTATATCAAAGAATTGTTACGGAAATACTTCTATTTTCTAAAAGATGTGTAAAATCGGGCTCCGGTTTACCAATAGTGATACTTCTTCCTCTTTACCGCTAAAAATGCTCCCGATATCACAAATGCGTACACTTCCGCGACCGTGATTGCCCACCAGATGCCTTCGAGGCCTAACAGTATCGGCAAAATAAGCACCGACGACATCTGAAATACCAGTGTCCGCAAAAATGAGATTGATGCCGATATCCCACCGTTATTTAAAGCCGTGAAGAAAGTGGACGCGAATATGTTAAATCCGGCTAAAATAAAGGAAAATGCAAATATTTTAAACGCATGTCTCGTCATCTCAAACAGTCCGGCATCGTATCCGACAAAAATCCGGGCTAACGGCCCCGACAATACTTGCGCCAGCAGCATCATCGTGACTCCCGCCGCTCCCATCAACACGATGCTTTTCTTCAGCAGATTCTTTAATTCACCGTGATTGCCCGCCCCGTAGTGATAGCTCACAACCGGAGCAGTTCCTATCGTATACCCGATAAAAATTGCCACAAAAACAAACTGGATATACATTAATACTCCATAGGCAGCTACCCCGTCCTCACCCGCAAATCTCAGCAACTGAAAATTGTATAGCATACTGACAAGAGAACCGGAAATATTACTCATCAACTCGGACGCTCCGTTAGAACATGCCTTCAAAAGAATTCTCCCTTCCAGCCTGGTTTTTGTAAGTCTCAAAAGGCTGCTGTTTGGACGCAGGAAATAGAAAAACGGCAGAAATCCTCCCATCAGCTCACTGACTCCGGTGGCAATGGCGGCTCCCGCCACACCCCACTGAAAAACGACAATAAATAACGCATCCAATACCATATTGGCAAGCCCCGCTGCCACAGTCACCGCAAGCCCCAGTTTTGGCTTTTCAGCCGTTGTAAAAAAGGTGTGGAATACATTCTGCAGCATAAATCCGGTGTTAAATACCATCGTCGCCCTTCCATAGATGACACAGTCTTCCAGCATTTCTCCTGTCGCCCCAAGCAATATGGAGATTGGACGCATAAATACAATTCCCAGAATGGACACAATCACTCCGCAAATCGCAGTAAATACGATCATCATCGTAAAATACTGATTCGCTTTCTCCCTGCTGCCTTCTCCGAGTGTTTTGGCAACCCAGACACTGCCGCCCGTACCTATCATAAAACCAATTCCGCCGAGAATCATGATAAACGGCATAATCAAATTGATGGCGGCAAACGAAACCTTGCCGACAAAATTCGACACAAACAATCCGTCCACCACCCCGTATATGGATGTGAACACCATCATAATGACAGGCGAGAGACAAAACCTCAATAATTTTGAATATGTAAAATGATCCGACAATTGTATGGTCATTTTCTTCTTTGATTTCATTTTGATTCTTTCTATTCCTTTCAATTTTTCACAGCACCTCTACAATTCTTTCATATTCTTTCTCAGCAAATCTGTGTATCTGCGAAACAAACGGATATTGAACGGATATCGAATGTATATTTTTTTGTCGCAAAAACAAATGTTTTGTTATATAATCAAGATGAGTTGCCCGACAAATGAGCCTGACAATGATTAGCGAAAGGAGTGCTTATGTCCATACAACAAAATCTATCCTTTTTCCGGGAGTTAGTCACCTGTAATTATAATATATATTTCTGGGAATATGACACCGAATTAAATCTGTTAGAAAGCACCTGTCCGGACAGTCGTATTCTGGACAACCTTTTTTCACTAAGTCAGTGCAAAGACTATATTAATGATTACCATTCTGACCTGCCGCTGCTGTTAAGCGACTCAGCGGGGCTTATGTGGTCGGCCGTATTTGCCAAAGAAAAGGACGGTGTTTCCCGCATCCATGTGATGGGTCCGGTCTTTATCAATCAAAATTCAAAGAGCAATTTAGAGCAGCAGCTCGCCAAATATAATCTGTCCGTTGCAAACAAGAGCCGGTTATTACGGCAATT
>CALZPS010000275.1 GCA_945827765.1 uncultured Lachnospiraceae bacterium
AATAATGGCAGATTTAAAAGTTACGTTAGTAAAGTCTACAATCGGTGCTGTGCCGAAACACAAAAAGACTGTAGAAGCATTAGGCCTGAAAAAACTGAATAAGACGGTTGTTTTGCCGGACAATGCAGCTACCAGAGGAATGGTACAGCAGGTTAGACATTTAGTGAAGGTTGAAGAGGCTTAAATATATCAAGATAAGGAGGTAATGTCATGGACTTATCAAACTTGAGACCGGCAGACGGTTCTAAACAGAGTGATAATTTCAGAAGAGGCCGTGGCCATGGTTCAGGAAACGGAAAGACAGCCGGCAAGGGTCACAAAGGTCAGAAGGCTCGTTCAGGAGCTCCGAGACCGGGCTTTGAAGGTGGTCAGATGCCTTTGTACAGAAGACTGCCTAAGAGAGGTTTCAAATGCAGAAATTCTAAGACAATCATAGGAATCAATCTGAGTGCGCTGGAAATTTTTGAGGATGGTGCTACAGTTACTGTTGATACCTTGATTGAGACAGGGATTGTGAGAAATCCCAGAGACGGTGTAAAAATTCTTGGAAACGGAGAGTTAACTAAGAAACTTAATGTTCAGGCTGACGCATTCAGTGCAAAAGCAGTTGAGAAGATTGAGGCTCTTGGTGGAAAAGCAGAGGTGATCTAATGCTACAGACGGTACGAAGGGCATTCAAAATAGAAGATATTCGCAAGCGGATTCTTTATACATTTATGATGCTTATCGTTATTAGATTTGGTTCATTGCTTCCTACTCCAGGGGTGAATCCGACTTATATTCAGAATTTTTTCGCGAACCAGACCGGAGATGCATTCAATTTCTTTGATGCATTTACCGGTGGTTCCTTTACACAAATGTCGGTATTCGCATTAAGTATCACGCCGTACATTACTTCGTCCATTATCATGCAGCTTCTGACCATTGCAATTCCGAAACTTGAGGAAATGCAGAAAGAAGGCGCAGACGGAAGAAAGAAGATTGCAGCGATTACACGATACGTCACAGTGGCGCTGGCATTGATTGAATCCACAGCTATGGCAGTAGGGTTTGGACGGTCAGGATTGTTGGTTGAGTATAATTTTGTAAATGCGGCAATCGTTGTATGTACACTTACGGCAGGTTCAGCATTTTTGATGTGGATTGGAGAACGTATCACAGAAAAAGGTGTTGGAAATGGTATTTCCATTGTCCTGTTGATAAACATTGTTTCCAGTATCCCGGATGATTTTGTGAGACTGTATGAACAGTTCGTGAAGGGAAAAAAACTGGCATTTGAAATATTGGCAGCAGTAATCATCCTTGCCGTTGTACTGTTTATTATTGTTTTCGTCGTGATTCTGCAAAGTGGTGAACGTAGAATAGCAGTACAGTATTCACAGAAAGTACAGGGCCGCAAGACATATGGCGGACAGTCCAGTCATATCCCGCTCAAAGTAAATACAGCGGGCGTAATTCCGGTTATCTTTTCCTCTTCATTGATGCAGGCACCGATTGTAATTGCATCCTTCTTAGGAAAGGGTAACGGTACGGGAATCGGCAGCCAGATATTGAGGACACTCAATTCCAATAACTGGTGTGATCCGGAAAATCTGGTATATTCCATCGGGTTGATAATTTATATCATACTCACCATATTCTTTGCATATTTCTATACATCGATTACATTTAATCCGTTGGAGATTGCAAACAATATGAAGAAAAGCGGAGGTTTCATTCCGGGAATTCGTCCGGGAAAACCGACGGTGGAATATCTGGAAAAGATTTTGAACTATATTATCTTCATTGGAGCATGTGGACTGGTAATTGTACAGATTATACCATTCTTCTTTAATGGAGTATTTGGAGCGAAGGTATCGTTCGGAGGAACATCTATTATTATTATCGTAGGTGTTGTGCTTGAGACGATAAAACAGATCGAATCCCAGATGCTGGTACGTAATTATACCGGTTTCCTGAATGCTAAAAAAAATTAGCCGTCAGATGCCTGTCATTCCGATGTTGTGGAGACTTAACTCGCTGTACCTAATATTTCAATTATGAGATGTGGGTATAGCGGGTTAATGTTGTCATACATACGGCAAAAACGTCCGGCGGACGTTTTTAGTAGTTTAATGGAATATGAAAAAATAGTTTGAACGACAAGTCGAGAGGTGGACACATGAAAATAATTATGTTAGGTGCTCCCGGAGCAGGAAAAGGAACGCAGGCCAAGAAAATTGCAGAAAAATATCAGATTCCACATATTTCCACCGGTGATATTTTCAGAGCAAATATCAAAAACGGAACGGAGCTTGGGAAGAAAGCAAAAACTTACATGGATCAGGGACTGCTTGTGCCTGATGAGCTGGTGGTTGACCTGGTAGTTGACAGAGTACAGCAGGCGGATTGTACAAAAGGCTATGTTCTGGATGGATTTCCGCGTACGATTCCTCAGGCTGAGGCATTGGATAAGGCTCTGGCGGATATGGGGCAGAAAATGGATTATGCAATCGATGTCGATGTTCCGGATGAAAATATTATCAACCGGATGTCAGGAAGAAGAGCCTGTGTAGGATGTGGGGCAACATATCATCTTGTCTATGCTCCGACTAAAGTTGAAAATATCTGCGATAAATGTGGCAGTGAATTGATCCTGCGTGATGATGATAAGCCTGAGACAGTGAAAAAGCGTCTGGATGTATATCATGAGCAGACGCAGCCATTAATTGATTATTATACAAATTCCGGTATACTCAAAGAGGTTGACGGCACGATTGATATCGAAGAGGTATTCAACGAAATCGTGAAAATTCTGGGAGAGTAAAGCAAAATATGATCATACAGCCAGGAATGTTGGCAAAATCAAAAGCAGGACATGATAAAAATTGTATATATGTCATAATTTGTGTC
>CALZPS010000276.1 GCA_945827765.1 uncultured Lachnospiraceae bacterium
GCTCTATAATCACCGGTTTTAGTTTTGCCGGAAACAATTTGTCCACCGCATTTTTGAACCGCTTGTTTTTGTTTTCCTCAAAATCGCGCCTCACCCGCTGATCCAGCTGTTCTTTAGTAAGCGCCGGTTTCAAGTCAATAGACAATATAAGCTCTTTCTCTGCCAAGGTACGCCCGATGATGCTGCTGGCGCTGAGAATAACAGGGCCGCTGACTCCAAAATGGGTGAACAACATCTCCCCAAATTCTTCATAACGTTTTTTCTTGCCGTCATAAATAGAAATTGTTACATTTTTGAGAGACAGTCCCTGCAGTTCCTTCGCATACCATTCCCTTACTTCCATCGGTACCAGAGAAGGTAAGGTCTGCGTCACTTTGTGACCACTCTCCCGGGCGAACCGATAGCCATCCCCGGTGGAACCTGTGGAAGGATAAGAGAGCCCTCCTGTAGCTACGATGCAGGCATCCGCGGGAAGGATTCGTCCGTCCGTCAAACGTACCGCACAAAATTTTCCATTTTCAGTCAGAAGCTCTTTTGCCTCTGTGTGAAACAGAATAGAAACATTTTGACGTTTCATCTCCTGCAAAAGTGCATGAATGATATCGGAGGAATGGTCGGACAACGGAAATACCCGGTTTCCCCGCTCTGTTTTCAGTTCAACTCCGAGTTCTTCAAAAAATGCGATTGTCTGTTCATTTGTAAACCCATAAAATGCGCTGTACAAAAATTTGGGATTGGCAGTCACTGCCGCAAATAATTCTTCCATTTCGCAGGCATTCGACACATTGCATCGGCCTTTACCGGTGATATAGAGCTTTTTACCGATTTTTTCATTCTTCTCCACCAGAAAAACCTGATGTCCGTTTCGGGCCGCAAATATGGCGGCCAGGCTTCCTGCGGCCCCGCCGCCAATAATAATTACTTTGCTCAATTATTCTTCTCCTATATCTGATAATGGATTTAATTCATCCGCACTGTATACCTGATACTCGCCCCAAAGCTGTTCCAACGTCTCCAGTGTCCCTACGACTTCTTTCTGCTTTTTCATGCACAATGCAACTACCAGGGCATTGATGACACTTAACGGTGCCACCAGAGAATCCACAATGGAAGCCATGTCGCTGCGGGCAATCAAGTTGCAGGAGGAATAAAGATTCATCGGAGAATGAACGCTGTCGGTCAGGGTAATCACCTTCGCTTTGCGGTTGCTTGCAAATTCCAACGCTTTGAGCGTCCGCATGGAATACCGGGGAAAACTGATGCCGATGATGACATCCTCTTCGTTGATACGAATCAATTGTTCAAATACTTCACTGGCGCTGTTCGTGCTTACCGCCGTCACGTCCTCGCAAACAAGATTCAGATAAAATGTCAAAAAGGATGCCAGCGGTGCACAGCTACGGATGCCCACAACATAAATCTTGCGGGCGTTCAATATTGTTTCGATCGCCATATTGAAAGCACTCTGGTCAATTGTCCCCAAGGTCAATTTAATTTTTTCAATATCGGATTGAAGCACTGTCTCTAAGATTTGTGACTGACTGATACGCCCGTATGCCACTTCCATTCTCTGAATGGAATTCAGACGGTTGCGCACCAGTTCTTCCAATGCTTTCTGAAATTCCGGATATCCCTTATATCCAAGCTGCATTGCAAAGCGAACGACCGTCGACTCGCTGACACCTACGACCTCGCCAAGTCTGGCAGCAGTCAAAAAAACCGCTTTATCGTAATTTTCCACCACGTAATCCGCCAGACGTTTTTGACCTTTACTCAATCCATGGTACTTTTCTTCAATACGAACCAGAAGTTCGTTTGCGCTATTTTCCCCCACTGCCATAACCTCTTTTTCCTTTTTAAAAACCGCATTCGCCGTGCCACCTCCAAAATGCTGCGCATTTTCTCGGTCGCGGGCTTTCGCCCTATGAAGATAGAATCCGGCAATGATGTCTGCAAGCAGACATCATTGTCGTTTTCTATCTTCGCACGGCTCATTGCCTACACGCATTATACATCAGAGAATTTTGTTTTGCAAGCGTTCTAGATTTCCCGCGTATATACTTTCAGCCAGTCACGTTCATCTTCATTCAGATATGGAGCAATTTTTTCATATACTTTCCTGTGATAGGAATTCAAAAGCTGACGTTCTTTTTCTGTCATCAGCCCCGGCTCCAGTGCGTCCAAATCTATCGGTACAAAGGTCAGATGTTCAAAATGCATGAACTGTCCATACTCGTTCTTTTCTCCTTCACATACCAGAAGCTCATTTTCTATACGGATTCCATGCGAACCTTCTATATAGATGCCGGGTTCATCAGTAATTACCATGTTTTTTTCCAACGCCTGACAACTGTTTGCACTATATTTCCAATGAAAGCGCTGCGGTGGTTCGTGAATATTCCCCAGATACCCCACGCCATGTCCGGTACCATGATTATAATTCAAATGTTGACGCCAGAATGGCTCACGGGCAATATAATCCAGATTCATCCCTGTTGAACCATATAGAAAAACAGCATCCGCCAGATTCAGCATACTGACAACAACCATTGTAAAATGTTTGCGCTCTGTCTCAGTAACCGGTCCCAATGCCACAGTTCTGGTGATATCCGTGGAGCCCTGATAATAATTGCCGCCGGTATCCGTCAAAAACAGCCCCTCCGGTTTCAATTCCACATTTGTCTCCGGTGAAGAAGAATAATGCACGATTGCTGCATGCTCTTTGTAGGCGCAGATAGGGTCGAAACTTGGGGAAATAAAATCTCCCTGCTCCCTGCGCAGTTGTTCCAGCTTGTCCGAGGCAGACATTTCTGTCATCCTGTTCTTGCCGATGTTGTGTTTCAGCCAGTACATAAATTTGGTGTGCGCAACCCCGTCTTTTATT
>CALZPS010000277.1 GCA_945827765.1 uncultured Lachnospiraceae bacterium
ATGCCGGAAACAAAAAACCTTTCGCCGGCACATCCACCAGCCAGTCACGGATGCGGTCCTCAATCCGATTCTCCTCGGCATTATAATACAGCCCCGCCTTGGAAAGTGCCACCGGGCAAATACTGCACAGCAGATATTCGTAAACATTATCCGATGCATCATACATTTCCAGTCCGTCGGAGGACTTTCCCGGAATATCATACATGGCATGAATCAGAATAATATAATAATTTTCGGCAAAGATGTAATTCCCTATGATTTTGTCATAAAATTCTTCCAAGAGCATATCGTCTTCCAATTTGCTGTCACGCAGTTTCAATAAAAACTCCTGCGCACCTCCGGGCATCTCCGCATCCAGCGGGAACTCCATGTTGAGCATATTGCGCCCCATCGTGCCGGAAAGAGTCTTTTTGAAAATGTCAAAATACTTGAATGCCTCTTCCTCCGGCAAAGACAAAAACGCCTCCTTTGATTCAAATTTTTTATTTTTCTCGTGATCCACATAACAGCCGCAGATACGTGTGATGGCACAATTTGCCGGGCTGAACTGTTTGCGAATTTCCAGTACTTCTTTTTTATTCATCTTCTTGCTCCCCGTTTCATTTATCCCGTTTAGGCTCCAGCTTGATTCCGCGGTCTCTGCCCTTTGCAGGCAAGCTTGCAGAGCAAAGTCTGCTCAGCCGGACGCCGCCTAAACTGTAGTTACATCATACACTGTTTTTTATCGAAAAGCCAGAACAAATTGTATCTCATAATTTTACTCGTTAAAGTTCAGCCATGCGGTGAACTCTTACTTTTCGTCTGTTTTTTACCGGCTTTTTGTTGTTCTCTGATGCGGTATTTTTGCGGTGTGATATGATATTGACATTTAAAAGCATTTTGAAAACTACTTTGATTGGAAAAGCAGAGGTAATTACTGATTTCCAGAATACTTTTGTTCGTATATTTCAAAAGCTGCCCTGCTTCCTCCAGTTTTACTCTTTTGATAAATGATTTTAATCCAAACCCCAATTCGGATTTGAATTTGTGGGATAGATAATCGGGATTATAGCAAAAGTGAGCTGCGATGGAGGACACTGTAACAGACTGATTTACACATTCCCGGACATATTTGATGATTTCTTCCATATTGCGGCCGACTGCTTTCTCCGAACGTATCGTATGCACCGCGTGGACGTATAATGAGAAAGCATCCAGCATCAAGCCGTCAATTTGTTTATCAGTAGTGCAGTTTTCAATATTCTGTATATAATTGTCCGATAACATAAGTGCTTCATTTGCACTCATTCCTCCACGAATCGCTGCTCTGGAAATCGTGAAAACAGATGTGATGGCAAGATTCTTTTTTTGACGAAGCGGCAGGGGAGATGTAATACCGGAAGAAATATAGGGAACATTATAGACTTGTCTGTCAAATGCGGCAAGATCTCCGGTCTCCACTATTTTATTGATAATCTGCTCTATTTCAATCGAATTATTATGATAGCCATATTCCTGCATATCATAATGTCTTTCGTACTGTGTTTCCCGTAATTTGCTGATTTTATCTTCTTCCAGATAATAGGAAAGATCGGCCTCTGCTCCCGGGTTTAAAAAGTGATGAATCATCTTTAATATTTGTATGAATGCAAGTGACGGACCAATCGGAATAGAATTAAAAAAAGAAAAAATATGTTCCTTGCTTTTCATAGAAAACGGATATTCTTTGCACATTTCAAAGTAAATCTGATTGGAAAAAGGTACGGCAAACTGCGGACCTACGATAAGCATATAACCCGAATCTGCAACATTGATTTTTCCAAAACATGCCGAAAAAGCAGTTGTGAAAAATGACAAGATTTCAGAATCATTACATAATTGCTCTATTGTCATTTCGGATGGATAGCAGTACTTTTCCTGCTCAGGAAATGCTGCGATTATGTTCTGGTTCTTAACAATATAAATGGGAATATATATGGCATTATACAGATAAGAACAATGTGTTTTTAATAATTCCAGTGTCATGGAAGTTCCCTTTCCTTTTTAACATAAGTTATCCGACAAATGAGCCTGACCCATAGACATAAAAACACATGCAAGCACGTATTTTATGTCCATTTGTCCCTTGGCTCATTATAATTATATTTTAACAAATAGCTAAGATAACTGCAATAATATATAAGAAAACAGCAGTTTATATCAGAAGAATATGATTATAATTAAAACAGAACCAAAAACAACTTATCATGGAGGAATGATGATGGGAAAGAAAACAAAAAATACTTATCCGCTGGATGCCAAAACAAAATTTGGTTTTTCGACAATGTGCTGGATAAATCAAGGATGTGCATCCTTTATGACCAGCTTGTTTATGTTGTATTTGACGGATTACTCGGGAATCGGAGCTCTGGCTGCAACACTTGGCACCGTACTGCTTCTTCTTGGACGAGTAGTAGATGCGGTGGATGACCCGATTCAGGGATGGATTATGGACAGTGCCAAGCCTACAAAATTCGGAAAATATAAGCCATTTATTTTTATCAGCACGCTGCTTTCGGCTGTTTCTGTTATTTGTCTGTTCGCAATGCCGAACAGCATAGCAAAACATCCGGTGCGGGTTGTTATCTGGGTCGTTCTTTTTTACTTAATGTATGATATCGGAACGTCCTTTTATGCAGAGAGACCTTTGCTTAGAACATTGACAAATGACAGTGATGCACGTGCGAAATTACTGGTATATCCGAGAGTGTTTGGAATGATAGTCTCCATACCTTTCGCGTTTTTTATGGCAATGGTTGAGGGATTAAACACAAAGGTCGGAAATATGCATGACTCTTTTGCATATATGACCCTTATCATCTTGATTCCCACAACTGCTATTTCTTTGTTGGGAACC
>CALZPS010000278.1 GCA_945827765.1 uncultured Lachnospiraceae bacterium
CACCAAGTGTCTCGCCCGCAAATTCCGTATACCCCTTGCCATATCCGAACGGATAAGCCGGTGCAACATTAAATGTATCAAAATAGCGGTATCCTACATAAATACCTTCTTTATAGTATTCATCGTGAATATCACCATTCATATGGCTGAATGTCTCCGCATTCGGATAATCCGTATAATTTTCTGCCCATGTGGTCGTCAGATGTCCGCTCGGCACCGCCTTGCCTGTCAGCACATCCGCCAATGCATATCCGCCGATATTTCCCGCCTGGCTCATCAGCAGGATGGCACCGATTCCCTCCTGCGCGCGCAGGAATTTCGTATCAACGACACCGCCCACGTTCAGCACCACTACTACATTTCCGTATGCGGCTGCCACTGCGGAGATTGCCTGTTTCTCTGTCTCGCTCAGTTCATAATCCCCGGCAACCGGCGCTCTGTCCTTGCCTTCTCCTGAATTACGGGAAACGACATACACTGCTGCATCGGCTTTTGTGGCTGCGATATCCGCCTCGCTCACACCGGTGATGGACGGCTCCGCAAACGGATTGTTGAACAAATCCATAATGGCCGCCTGCCCTTTTTCCATGATGCTCTTCTGTACCTGCGCGAAATATGCCATCCTTGCATCTTCCACCAGCTTGTCATACGCATCCATCCAACCCTTCGTGGTAATTGTGAAACCTGCATCCTCAAGTCCCTGCTCTACCGTCACGACAAACCGGCTGTTGACGTCTCCCGAACCAGTTCCTCCCTTGATCGTCCTTCTGGCACCATTACCGAAAAGAGCAATCGATTTTACTTCCTTTTTCAGCGGCAGTACACCGTTGTTTTCAAGCAGCACCATTCCCTGCGATGCTACCTTTCTCGCACGGTTCATGTTGCGTTCCTCACGCTCACTGATGTCCGGATTCGTTGTCGCAAATAATCTTGCCATCTTCATGTTCCTCCTTCTTCTTATGCAGATTGCAATCCACATGTTCTCTGTCCGGCAGGATCCACTTTTATGCCCCTGCACAAATTTACTTTTATTTTATCAGATTTTCGCAGCAACCAGCAATCATATATTAGCGAAAATCACCAGAAATTCGTCAACAATTTGAACTATTATCCTATACTGTAATTTCTTCCCATATTTGCCGTCAGATCAGAACCTAGGCACTTCTCATAAATCATACGGAACAGGCGGTTTTCCCACTTCTGATACTCCGGCAATTCTTCCGTAAAAGGTGCCGGTACATCAGACATCTTTTCGCGGGTAACCGCCCAGTTTTTGATTGAATAATTCATATCTATACTATATTAAAATCATCCGAAAGGGAGCGAAAATCCCCACACTGCTCGTACTCTATTGCTATCTATATGAGTCTTACCTCTGCGGTTCCTGGGTTTATCCAAAACTTGTGGCAGGAGACATCCTATTGATGCTTGCATTGCTTGGCATTGTCACCATCGTCAGGAAAATCAAAACGAATGCACCGACAATGACAGGTGACCAAAAAAGACAGTATGACGAGGCGTGCCGAGCCGATGAAACTGCAAAATCAGAGAATCAACAGGCTCGTGAAAAAGCACAGCGTAAGTGGGAATCCGGACTTGAGCAACATCTGCAGAATGTACAGCGTGAAATAAATGAAAGCATCGAATTATTCAATCAGAAAAAAGAACAGATTGATATTCACATGGAAAAGCTGGATTCTATTGACGCATTGTGCAACGATGATAAAACTCTTCAGATTGTCGATCTGCTCATTGGCTTTATTGAAACCCGCCGTGCAGATTCCATAAAAGAAGCACTGCTGGAATATGATAAGCTGATGGCAAATAAACAGTTACTGGAAGTCGAAAAGCAAAGACTGCAGGCTGAATTAAAACGCGCAGAACAGGAACATGCCGATCATCTGGAAAAAATGGAAGCGCAGCGGCGGCATCAGCTGGAAATGGAATGTATCGCAAGGGACAACGCACAAAATCGTGCAAGAGCAGTGAAGGAACTTCGTGACATCAGCAACATGATCTATTATGATTTACATAGGTAAATAAACACTTTAGAACGTCAAGACTCCCTCATGGGTCTTGACGTTTTAATCCTCATGTCCGGATATCGCCTAAAGTTTGCAAAAATCGAACGATTTCGTTGATAAAATCGTTCGATTTGAGTATAATATAATTGAAAAGCGAGCTTTTCTTTTTAAGACGATAATTATTTATTCTTCAAGAAAGGGGATGATGATATGTCTATTACTGCAACTGAATTGAAAATTAACCTTGGCAAATATCTTATGCTTGCAGAAACAGAGGATATTTATATTACTCGTAACGGAAAAGTCGTTGCAAAATTGTCTAACCCATATCAGGACAGAGTAGATGTTGCCAAGTCATTATTTGGTGTTCTTTCAAATGATATGACTCTGGAGGAAGCACGGGAAGAAAGGTTGAATACAATATGAGAGTTTTAGTTGATACCTGTGTTATCATCGATGCATTACAGTCTCGTGTTCCGTTTGCGGAAGCTGCACAAAAACTTTTTATATATTCTGCAAATAAGAAATTTGAGGGTTATATTACTGCAAAGTCAGTTACAGATATATATTATCTGACACATCGTTTAACACATAGCGATGCAGAAACACGAAAGATTTTGAGCAAACTTTTTACTTTGTTTTATTTGTTGGATACTACTTCTTTAGACTGTCGAAAGGCAATATCTTCTGAAATTGGCGATTATGAAGATGCTATTATGGTGGAAACATCAATTCGTTCAGAAATGGATTGTATAGTAACCAGAAATGTGAAAGACTATGCGAAATCTTCTGTTAAGGTGTTTGAACCTTCTGCATTAATAAAGTTATTAGAGGA
>CALZPS010000279.1 GCA_945827765.1 uncultured Lachnospiraceae bacterium
TCATGATACTGCGGTAAAGTTCGGGAATCATCATATTGCATAAGGCCACAATCACCGCCATCAATACACAGACCGCCGCCAGAATACCAATTCCTCGGGCAGTCTGTTGTTTCTTTCTAAACTTATGAAATTTCTTTTCAAATAAAACAAGGAGATGCTTTTCTACGAATTTCACAATCGGACTCAAAATAAACGCTATACCCAGCCCATAAATGACCGGCCTCAGTATATCTCCGATCCGAAAGACTACTGCCAAAATATCATCCATTCTTAAAAAAGCAAAATACACAATAATACAAGTGACAATCAGTATAAAAAACGATTTTGCCTGATCAAACTGCTGCCGCAGCTTGGACGGTCCTCTGTTTTTCAAATTCGGTCTATTTATGTAATATCCGTTCTTTTCTTCCGCTCGATTCTCCCCATTTTGCTCCATGCCGCCATCATCCTCATTTCTAAAACAGATTAGAGGGGCTGCCTTTGACAGTCCCTCTCTTTTTGCCATGCATACGTGAAAGGCATCTTCCGCGCATTTTTCACGTTTAACCTCTGTAACTAAATGTTGCACATTCCGTGTTTTCACAACGGCAGGCGTTGCTGCCTTCCACACTGATTCGTCCGGCATGACAGTCACAATCGTGATTGTACTCACACTCTGTCGCCTTACAGTAAATTCCGGTCATCTCAGATGGCTGGCTGTCAGCAACATTGCTGTAACTCTCACTGGTTCTTTCTCTGAAACTGTCACAGCAGGTTTCACGCGCTGTCCGGGCTTCTTCTCCCGCCACCTCGATTTTATCCAAATCACATAAAAATTGTTTGTTATGCACGCATGTCTGTACTGTACATCTTAACTCCGGCATAATAATACCTCCTTTATATTATAAAATCGATATCATTATACCCGTTTCACGCTATCCTATTCATTTGTCACTCTCAAAACGGTTTTAGTCCTCTCTATTAAGCATTCTTTCCACAGCATTTTTTATACTTTTTACCGCTGCCGCACGGACAAGGATCATTTCGTCCGATTTTTTTCTCCTTGCGAATGGTGCCGGATTTCTTCTGCTCCAGATAAAGCTGTTTTTGTGTTTCAGCATCAAAAATCGCATCCCACTGCGGCAATTCGTAAAGCCAGTCTGCTTTTGCATCTACCATATTTTTATATAATTTCTCTTTATCGAAAGCCAGACTTACCTGCGTATCTTCTGTCATCGTCTCTATCGGATTTGGCTCTTTTAAGCTGTCATTGATACCATCCAGAAAACCAACCATTGTCAGGATATCCTGTCCATATTTTTCTGCCAGTTCTTTCACGGTCCCCATTACTTCCTCGTCCGGATTGGCAAGAAGCTGCTCATAAATTCCTTTCTCAATCAGGAAATAATCTCCCCAGAACTTTTCCATCTGTCCTTTCGTCTGTTCCTGATTGTATGCAGTATCTCTCCACTGTTCAAGTAAGCTCTTATCACTCATTTTATATAACTCCTTTATCCTTTTAATTCGTACGATGATATACCGTATTAAGTATTTATTCTATGCCAAATTTCACTTTTTTGCAATATAAACAGCAGAAAAAATATGCTTTTTTACAGTTTTTCATTTTTTTCTGTCATTCTTACATCCAAGATGATATACTATATGCAGAATGAACTGAAAGGGGTCTCCGAACCATGAAAAAATCCATTCGCTTTTTAGCTTTACTTGCTGTAATCCTGCTTGTTCTTTTATATCTTAGTACACTCGTCTTTGCACTGATAGACCATCCGATTGCAGACGACTGTCTGAAGATTTCCGTCGCTGCCACGATTCTGCTGCCTGTCATTTTATATGGATTTGTAATCATTCACCGCCTTATTCAGTCTACGGATTCAGACGATGATGAACGGCACGACCGGACTTGATCATAAACCACTCCGTAGCTTTCATTTGTTGCAGAATGAATTCTTCCTGATGTTCCTTATTGTTCCTTTTCTTTGTCGCCATACGTCTTTTTTCCAGATATTCTTCCATGGATATCCCATTTTGCTGCTGCTTTTCATTATAAATCTGCATATTCCCTCTCCTTTTTCCAAATGATGACCTTATTACTATATGTCCCGGAATATGCAAATAGAACCGCTTTATCAAAAAAAGGAAAGGATTCCAGCCGGAATTCCTCCCCTTTTATCAATCTTTTCTAATCTGTGTTTTCCTGTTCGTATTTTTATTTACTGCGGTAAATAATATCGTCGCGTCCCGGTCCGTTACTAATCATCGTAATCGGATACTCAATCTGCTCCTCTACGAACTCAATATATTTGCGGCAATTTTCCGGCAAATCTTCATACTTGCGGATACCGCGGATATCACATTTCCAGCCCGGCAGCACCTTAAGAACCGGTTTTGCCTTATCAAGGAGATGTGTTACCGGAAAATCTGTTGTCACTTCACCATTAATCTCATATCCGACGCAGACCGGAATCTCATCAAGATATCCGAGCACGTCAAGCACCGTGAATGCCACGTCTGTCGTTCCCTGCATCCGGCATCCATACTTGGAAGCCACACAGTCAAACAGTAATAATCTGCTTGATTTCATACGGCGGGATTCCTGCACCAATTGCACCGTAAGCCGCCAGCGTCGAAGAAGATGTAACCATCGGATAAATGCCGTGATCCGGATCTTTCAAAGAACCAAGCTGACCCTCAAGCAAAATATTCTTTCCTTCTTTAATTGCTTTGTGAAGGAATAATGACACATCACACACAAAAGGCGCTACCCTTTCTTTATATTCCATCAGTTCCTGATATAAATCTTCCGGCTTTCACAACGGCTTATGATATAAATGCGCTAAAAGTACGTTCTTC
>CALZPS010000280.1 GCA_945827765.1 uncultured Lachnospiraceae bacterium
ATGTTATACTATTTTAGAGGATTCGTGTATTATAAATTGCGAATGAACGGAGGTAATCATATGGGATATCTTTCAGTTAGAGAAACAGCGAAAAGATGGGATATGTCTGAACGCAGTGTGAGAAATTATTGTGCTCAGGGACGTGTGACTGGTGCATTCCTTACCGGCAAGACTTGGAACATTCCCGAAAATGCAGAAAAACCTGAGCGTACCAACAAAAGGAAGGAACATCCTGTAACTCTGCTGGATATTCTGCAAGAGCAGAAAGCAAGCAAATACTCCGGTGGTATTTACCATAAGACGCAGATTGATCTGACGTACAACTCAAATCACATCGAGGGCAGCCGTCTGACCCACGAGCAGACCAGATATATTTTTGAAACCAATACCATCGGTGCAGAAAAAGAAGTCCTCAATGTAGATGATGTAATTGAAACGGCAAGTCACTTCCGCTGTATTGACATGATTATTGACAATGCGAAAGCAACGTTGACTGAAAAGTTTATCAAGGAGCTGCATCTGATTCTGAAAAACGGCACCAGTGACTCCAGAAAAGACTGGTTTGCTGTTGGTGATTATAAAATGCTGCCGAATGAAGTCGGTGGTATTGATACCGCACTTCCGGAGGAAGTTGCAGATAAGATGAAAGTGCTGCTTGCGGAGTACAATTCTAAGAAAGAAAAGACGTTTGAAGATATTTTGGACTTTCATGTAAAATTTGAAAGAATCCATCCATTTCAGGATGGTAATGGTCGTATCGGAAGACTGATTATGTTCAAAGAGTGCCTGAAGTATCATATTGTTCCTTTTATTATTGAAGATAATTTGAAGATGTTCTACTATCGTGGATTGAAAGAATGGGATAATGAAAAAGGGTATCTGACAGATACCTGCCTGACAGCACAGGATAAATATAAGGCATATTTGGATTACTTTAGAATTTCGTACTAAGGTAATTCCGGAAGTACGGGCAATGCTCTGCGAACCGGCGATTGCCCTGGCTTTTCCTGTCAGCCGATACCGCTGCGGAGATACCCCGACTTCCTTCTTGAATGCTTTGGACAGGTGTGACAATGAATGATATCCAAGCACCGGACAATTCTGTCGTACGCTTGGTACATTCATTTACAAAGGTATCTCAAAAGCACATTATCAAATCACATTCATCGCATCACTGATATTCTTTACCCCTATCATTTTGATTCCCTGAATTTCTTTCACCTGCTCCAGTGACACCGCCGGAAGCACACAGGTTTCAAACCCGAGCTTTTTCGCCTCCTGCACCCGCTGCTGCGGCATACTCACGGCACGAACTTCACCGCTTAAGCCCACTTCCCCGAAAACAATCATCTTCTCATCCAGTGGACGGTTCTTGTAACTGGAAATAATCGCCATCACGATTCCCAGATCAATCGCCGGTTCATTCATGCGGATGCCGCCCGCGATATTGACATAAGCATCACAGTTTGACAGGTGAAGGCCGATTCGTTTCTCTAACACCGCCATCAAAAGATTGACCCGGTTATAGTCCGTTCCGGTGGCAGTGCGCCGGGGCATCCCAAAATTCGTCTCACAGACCAATGCCTGTATCTCAATAAGCATCGGACGAGTTCCCTCTATCGAGCAAGCCACCACTGAGCCGGAGGCATTTTCCGGCTTGCCGCTCAACATATACTCGGACGGATTTTCCACCTCCGCCAGCCCGTCCTGACGCATCTCAAACACTCCGATTTCATTGGTAGAGCCAAAACGATTCTTCACTCCCCGCAGGATACGGTAAGAGGCGTGACGATCTCCTTCAAAATACAACACTGTATCTACCATATGCTCCAGCACGCGCGGACCCGCCACCGTGCCTTCTTTGGTTACATGTCCGACAATGAATATCGTGATGCCCAGCCCCTTGGCAAGCTGCATAAAAACATTGGTCGATTCACGCACCTGAGAGACGCTCCCCGGTGCGGAAGCCACTTCTTCACTGTACATCGTCTGAATGGAATCAATGACGACCAGCTCCGGTTTTTTATTCTCTATCACCGTGCGAATCGTATCCAGATTCGTCTCGCACAAAAGTTTCAGGTTTTCACAGAATTCCCCCATGCGGTTCGCCCGCAGCTTAATCTGAGACAATGATTCCTCCCCGGATATGTAAAGCACGCTGCGCTCTTTGGAAAGCCGCTGACATACCTGCAAAAGCAGTGTGGATTTACCGATGCCCGGGTCGCCGCCGACCAACACCAGTGAACCGGGAACAATACCTCCGCCCAATACCCGATCCAGTTCTTTGATGCCCACCTGAATCCGCACTTGGTCATCTGCACTGACCTCCGACAAGGAAACAATATTGACTTCACGATTCGCACTGACTGCTGCCGCTTTCGAGGTGGCAATCACCTTCTCCTCCACAAATGTATTCCACTCTTTACAGGACGGGCACTGTCCCAGCCATTTTGACTCTTCATTTCCGCAATTCTGACAAAAATAAACGATTTTTTTCCCTTTTGCCATGATATCTCCCATCTACTCGAAACCATTTGCCGGACCTGTCTGTCATGTGTCCGGCAATCGTAAAAGACGCGGCGTTTCTGCCGCGTCTTTTACGGTTCTTCTGATATTAACACTTCACAACCTTTACCGCTGCGCGCTCCTCCGGATTCAGTTCTGCACTGACACTCAATTTGCCGCTCAAGTTGGTTCTCATTGCCCCGGCAGACACCTCATCGATCATCACCCTATATTCACTCTCCGGCTCCAGTTCCAGCGTAAACTGCACATCTCCGGCAGCGGACACCTCAAAGCCTGTCTCTTATACACATCTCCGAGCCCACGAGACCGTACTAGATC
>CALZPS010000281.1 GCA_945827765.1 uncultured Lachnospiraceae bacterium
CTCGTTAACATATAGACTCGAGAAAACGCTTCGCGTTTTCCCTCGTTAACATATAGACTCGAGAAAACGCTTCGCGTTTTCCCTCGTTAACATATAAGAATTTGCAGGGCAAATTCTTATATGTTACATTATAGACAGCAGAAAAAGACTTGTCAATGAAAAGCCTTGAGCGCTCAATCTGCACTTGCCAGATAGTTTTCTGCGATTTCACGTGCCTTCATTTTTCCATAATTCCACTTTCTGAACGACATTTCCTCCTGTAAAATCATTTCAAAGTATTGTTGTTTTGTTTCCTCCAGAATATTTTTATTCACTCCATCCCCATTATACGTTCCATACTCATCCAAATCGCAAACCATATCCGGCTCAATCTGAACGATGTATTCAGCAGCATCTGCCGATAGTGCTTCTGTCATGTACCACACATCATTCATCGACATTGTTTTCATATGTTCTATATTGTAAGAAGCGATAACTTCATCTACTCTCATAAACGAGAATGCAATATAGCAGCAAGTCACTACCGCCGCACTGTACTGAAACAAAGGAAACTTTTCATTAAAAATAGCAATCATCATTCCAATCATAACCAGACTCAGCACTCCCAGGAACCACAGCACTAATATCCGCAGGAATGTCAGATGATATGCGCCCACATACAAAATCATCCGATAGGCCGCTGACGCTGTCATCACATAGGTACAAAGTGAAGTCACAAGCAACAGAATATTCAGTACTTTATGCTTTCTGAATCTCTGCATACAAACCAGAATCATTACAATATTGATAATGCTCACCGCTAGCAATTGCCAGAACCCTTCATGCGCATACTGCGAATAGGTCAGATCCTCCGGCAATACACCTGCCCGTAAGAACAGAAATACAATCTGCACACCGGCATAGCACACATAGATGACCGTCAGAATAGAGATAAATGTAATTCCGGTCAAGGATTCTGCCTTTTTACTTTCTTTTCCTTCTGTATCGCGGATATTTTTCTTAAACAATGCTGCAAAAAACGCATAAAACAGCACTACTCCTGCAATCAAATTTACGGTAATACCTACTCCGTCCCCGAAATAGAGTCCCTCCCAAAACCGATTCAGGAAATTCGCAATGATTAAATCGGAACTAATCAAAAGCGGCAGTACAAAAATCAGTATCAAAATTGCCAGTCCAATTCCCTTCATCACAGCCAGCACATTTCTTTTTCGGTTCGAGTCTTCCTTGGCGCGATACCCGACAGCATGTGTAAAGACGCTTCCGACAGACACAATGCAGTCCCCCCACAGTACAAACAGATTTTTCAAAAACACCGGAAACTGCCATTTTTCATCGTCATACAACTGATGCAGCATAGCTGCACAAAACAGCATCACAATGGCAGCCTTATTGAAGAAATGAAAAAATCCGTTGGCTGTCAGACAGGTAGAAATGCCCAGCAGCAACATTGCTGTAAAATAAAGCATCGTATGCGTTCTCACCTTGCCTTCCACGTGAACAAGTTTCAGGCAGACCAGAGCAAAAGCAAGGGTAATCAGCACCAGTACCGGAAATGTGATTCCTGCCGGATTGCGATACATACATACTGTATAAATGACTCCATACAAAAAGCTTAATCCTGCAAAATACGGATATTTGTTTTTCATCTCCCGCGTATAAACACTCTCCTTCAAAGCCTCCCCTGCCGGAACTTTCTCTGTCAGTACTGTCTCTGTCAAAACCTTTTCTTTCGTCCTTTGTTTTTCCTCGCTTCTATCGATTACTTCCGTTTTATTCTCATTTACCAAATTCATAATCTTCCTCCTCTTCGTCCACATACTCCAGAATATCTCCAGGCTGACAATGCAGCGCCTTGCAGATTGCCTCCAATGTACTGAAACGGACCGCTTTTGCTTTATTATTTTTCAAAATCGAAAGATTCGCCATCGTAATATCGATCTCCTCGGACAACTCCTTCACGCCAATCTTTCGTTTTGCCATCATCACATCCAGATTTACAATGATTCCCATAATTTCCTCCTGTCTCGATTTCTCATCGCGCAAACTGTCTCCTGTGCGTGACCGTCTGCTTTTCACACATCATTCAGACGGTCTGCACGATGAGTTTAAATGGTGAGATCATTTTCTTCTTTATACCGTACTGCCTCCCGAAACACACATGCCAGCACTTCACTGAACAATCCGGCTATAAAGAAGGTTAAAATCACGATAAAAGTTGCGGGCGACGGGACGACAAAAATTTTTGTCCCATATAGAACGGAAATGATAAAACTGATCATTCCCATGCGTTTCAGGCTCGTCACATTTTCCTCCACAAAACAATCCTGCATAAGCACCGTACGCATCATCCTGCGTAGTTCCCACACAATCCACATTCCGCACAATCCGGATATTGCCAATATTGCCAGCATATACCAGTAATGCTTGGCCAGCTCACTCTGCAAATATTGCCCCGCCAGTTTCAACGTAAACGGCAACGTCAAGAGAACTACGATTCCCGCCACAAACATCAAATCCAAGATCCATTTTGTTATTTTTGTCAGTTTACTGTCTTTCATTTGTTTCGTTGCTCCTTCTTATTTCCTTTTTATTCCTTTTGGTGCTTTGGTCTTTGGTCTTTTATACTTTTTGTTGACACTACTATACCATGGTTCTCATCATTTTTCAATATATATTTATTGTTTTTCAATAATTTCATGTTGTTTTTCAGATAATAAAATGAAAAATGACAATTGCAAACCGAGATGCAACTCAATTGAGCTGAATTGGAATCCGAGGTTCCAGTTTGCAAAAGTAAATCCCTGCTCCGGATA
>CALZPS010000282.1 GCA_945827765.1 uncultured Lachnospiraceae bacterium
GGCAAACAAATAAAAGGTAGGTGAAAAAACACCTACCTTAAATGCGATTGTCGGTAACAATCTTTTATTCTGCATGAATGATAATTCTTTTTAAGAAGGAAAGTTAGATTTTACAATGCCAAAATTTCCTGAAACAAACCCCTCTTTGCTGACTAAAACACTGCGGTTGTTTGTACAGTTGATAATATACAGATGAGTGGTTTCTTTCCATCCGGTTAGTTCCTGATATGTAATATCTGTTGTTTTTCCTGAATTGGATGAAATAGACATATGGTCCTGATAAAAACGAATCACTCTTATAGGTGCGGTATCCATACCATGAGACATGGACTTGTACCTTCATTAAAAAGCTTTTTCGTTATGGTGATATGGTTTTCAGCAATCTGTGTGTCGGGCTGCATTTGCTTCCTCCTGTTTTCTCTTTAACCATGCTTCATCATCTTCGGTAAAAGGAACTTGTTCCGGGAATGAATCGGCAATTGAATCACCGATGGTCCAGATGGCATAATATAAACCATCGGCTGCGAGGATATCGCTGCTTTCGTATAGCGTAAGTTGTTCCGGAGGGTCAATAAGGATACTCTTTCCAATGTGAACCTGCCCTTCTTGTTGCTGCTGCTTGCCTGTAAGGGATGAGGTGCATCCACAAAGAAGAAACAGATACTTTCACAGAACAGAAGGATCAGGCTATTGATTATGGAATTGATTTTTATGCACCTCAGACAGTGTTGACTCCCGATGGGCGCAGGATCATGATTGGATGGATGCAGAACTGGGACACCTGCAGTATTCGCACACAGGAAGAGCCTTGGTTCGGCCAGATGAGTCTTCCCAGAGAATTGTTCCTGAAAAATGGAAGATTATACCAGAAACCAATCAGAGAATTAGAAGAGATGCGAACCAATAAGGTGCAATACCAGAATATATCCTTTTCGGATGTTATACAACTTGATGGAGTAAAGGGCAGAAGAATTGATATGGAGCTGACCGTTCGGCCGGAAAAAAATCAGGAACTGTTTCAGAAGTTTGCGGTACGCTTTGCGCAAAATGAGCAGTATCATACTTCCCTGAGTTTCCGCCCGAGGGAATCGATATTGAAGATTGACCGGAAACATTCGGGTTCCAGAAGAAATGTATTTAGAGGAGAACAGAGAATATGAAAAAATATGATGTGACTGCATTGGGGGAACTATTGATTGATTTTACAGAAAATGGGAAGAGTGACCAGGGAAACCCATTGTTTGAGGCGAATCCGGGTGGTGCACCGTGTAATGTATTAGCAATGCTTGCAAAGTTGGGAAATAAAACAGCTTTTATCGGCAAAGTCGGAAACGATTTTTTTGGAGAACAGTTAAGAACTGCAGTTACAGAAGTTGGAATTGATTCCTCATTTCTCCGTATAGATAATGTTGTTCATACAACACTTGCATTGGTTCATACTTATCCTGATGGAGACAGGGACTTCTCTTTCTACCGTAATCCGGGAGCGGATATGATGCTGAAAGAAACGGAAATACCGGAGAATTTGATAAACGATTCGAAAATATTTCATTTTGGAACATTGTCTATGACACATGAAGGGGTTCGGGCAGCGACAAAGAAAGCAATTCGCATTGCAGAAGAGGCAGGTGACATTATCTCATTTGATCCCAATCTTCGTCCGCCGCTTTGGGAATCTTTGGATGAAGCAAAGGAACAGGTGTTATATGGTCTGGAACATTGCCATATTTTAAAAATTTCCGACAATGAGATTCAATGGTTGACAGGGGAACGTGATTATACCGATGGAGTCAGATGGATTCGGGAGAAATATCAGATTCCTCTGATACTTGTGTCAATGGGGAAGGATGGAAGCCGGGCATATTATAATGGTATGATGGTGGAAGTAAAACCATTCCTGCAGAAGAATACGATTGAGACAACGGGGGCAGGAGACACGTTCTGTGGTTGTGTTTTGCATTATATATGTGAGCATGGTCTGGAAGGACTGACAGAAGAGAATTTGAAGGAAATGCTTACATTTGCCAACGCAGCAGCATCCCTTATCACAACTCGGAAAGGTGCTTTACGCGTAATGCCGGATTTGGTGGATATCAAAGAATTGATTTCAAAGTAATTTTCGTCGATTTTGGGAGTGCGAAACACGAAGAAATCGACATCAGGCTCTTTTGTCGGGCAACTTATTATAATTTTAGTAGTAGTGAAAAGACAGCCTGGATGCAGGAAGAGGGCAGTTATCTGGATCTTATGACCGGTGAAACAATAGAAATAAAAAATATAGTAATACCGGGTCATGATTTCCGTTGGCTAAAAAAAGCTGTTGAAAAGTAATGTTTATTCAATAACCTGCTCTTTTTTGCATAAAATAGCAGAAAAGAGCAGAGGTGTCTGTTTATGAGTCAGAAGGTAGAAAATCTGTTGAATCTTGCTTTGGATGCGAGCGCGCAGGAGAGAGAAAAGTCATTGAATCTAGATGTCGGTTACGACCCCATTGAGCGTGAGTGGGATTTGATTATCAAGTACTCCGGTTCGCTGGAGACGGTGCGCGAGATTGGCGTTTCCGTCAACGAACTGGTCAATGAGTATGCGGTGGTGACAGTGGCGGAATCTAAGATTCCACAACTGTCACAGCTCGCTGAAATTGAATATATCGAGAAACCGAAGAGATTGTTCTTTCAGGTGGAGAATGAAAAGAGAGTTTCCTGCATCAGCAGTGTGCAGCAAGCTCCTTTTTCTTTGCGTGGAGAAGGTGTACTGGTGGGAATCTGTCTCTTATACACATCTGACGCTGCCGACGATACTCCTTGTGTA
>CALZPS010000283.1 GCA_945827765.1 uncultured Lachnospiraceae bacterium
AGGAAAAGTGTGGTAAACTTGTTGGCACGTAAGCAGTATAAGATGTAAAAAGTACCAGTTGCAGGAGGAAGAGATGGAGAAGGAAGTTGTTTCAAAGAATTTTATTGAGCGGGAGATTGACAAGGATCTGGCAGAGGGGGTATATGACCATGTGTGTACGAGATTTCCGCCGGAACCTAATGGATATCTGCACATCGGACATGCCAAATCCATTCTTTTGAATTATGGTTTGTCCCAGAAGTATAACGGAACCTTCCATATGCGGTTTGATGATACAAATCCGACCAAGGAAAGGATGGAGTTCGTTGATTCAATCAAGGAGGACATCCAGTGGCTGGGGGCTGATTGGAAGGAACATTTATATTTTGCATCAGATTATTTTGATGCCATGTATGAGTGTGCTCTGAAACTGATACGCAAAGGCAAAGCTTTCGTGTGTGATCTGTCGGCAGAACAGATTCGCGAATATCGAGGCACACTGACGGAGCCGGGAAAAGAGAGTCCATACCGCAATCGTTCCGTGGAGGAAAATCTGGAGCTGTTCGAGAATATGCGCGCCGGGAAATATCAGGACGGCGAGAAGGTTTTGAGAGCCAAAATTGATATGGCATCCCCGAATATCAATATGCGTGACCCGGTTATCTATCGTGTTGCCCACATGACGCATCACAATACCGGAGATAAATGGTGCATTTATCCGATGTATGACTTCGCACACCCGATCGAGGACGCTATCGAGGGCATCACACATTCTATCTGTACGTTGGAATTTGAGGATCACAGACCGCTCTATGACTGGGTTGTCAGAGAGTGTGAGTTTGAGTCGCGCCCGCGTCAGATTGAGTTTGCCAAATTATATCTGACGAATGTCGTGACCGGAAAGCGTTATATCAAGAAACTCGTGGAGGAGGGTATCGTGGATGGCTGGGATGACCCGCGTCTCGTATCTATCGCAGCATTGCGGCGCAGAGGATTCACCCCGGAGTCCATCAAGATGTTTATTGAGATGTGCGGTGTGTCAAAGGCACAAAGCTCGGTTGATTACGCGATGTTGGAGTATTGTATCCGCGAGGATTTGAAACTGAAAAAGACACGTATGATGGCGGTGCTGGATCCGATCAAACTGGTGATTGACAATTACCCGGAAGGGCAGGTGGAGTACCTTGATGTGCCAAACAACCTTGAAAATGAGGAACTGGGGACAAGAAAGGTGCCGTTTTGCAGGGAACTTTACATTGAACGTGAAGATTTTATGGAGGTTCCGCCAAAAAAATATTTCCGGCTGTTCCCGGACAATGAAGTGCGCCTGATGTCTGCATATTTTGTAAAATGTGTGGGCTTTGAAAAAGATGCTGAAGGAAATATCACGACCGTTCACTGCACATACGATCCGGAGACAAAGAGCGGCAGCGGCTTTAACGGACGCAAAGTCAAAGGAACCATCCACTGGGTAGCTGCACCGACTGCACAGAAAGCAGAAGTGCGACTTTATGAAAATCTGGTGGATGAAGAGAAGGGTGTATACAATAAAGAAGACGGTTCTTTGAACCTGAATCCGAATTCTCTCACGATATTGAAAGAATGCTATGTGGAGCCGAGTTTTGGCGAGGCAAAGGCATATGACAGTTTCCAGTTTGTGAGAACCGGATATTTCTGTATCGATGCAAAAGATTCCAAACCGGATGCATTGGTATTTAACAGAATTGTGTCGCTGAAGAGCTCATTTAAGCTTCCAAAGTAAAGATGGAAAGAAATAACAGTTCAGTTTCGGCTGGACTGTTATTAATATGAAGAAAGACTGCTATGAACGAATTAACGATAAACTTATTGCCAAAATCAGAGATGCCGCTGTATGAACAGATATACCGTTATATCAAGAAAGATATTCAGAACGGGCGGATGAAAAGCGGAGAAAAACTTCCCTCCACCAGAGCGCTGTGCAAACATTTAGAGGTCAGCAGAAGTACTGTGGAGCTGGCATATGAACAGCTTTTGTCAGAAGGATATATCGAAACAGAACCATGCCGCGGATATTTTGTGGCAGATGTGGGTGCATTGTATCGTTTGGATACTCCGGTGAGTAAGCCAAACAAAAGCCAGAAGAATCAAAACGAGTCCTTTCGCTATGATTTCACGCCGAATGGGGTGGATCTGCAATATTTCCCGTATCGTACCTGGCGAAAACTGTCCAAAGAATCGCTGCAGGATGACCGCGCAGAGATGTTCCGGCTGGGAAACCCACAGGGAGAGCCCGGGGTACGCGGCGCAATCCGCAATTATCTTTATCAGGCGCGTGGGGTTAACTGCGTTCCCGAACAGGTGATCATCGGGGCGGGAAATGATTCTCTGCTGATGCTTTTGAATTCGGTGATTGGCAATCAACATAAGGTGGCATTTGAAAATCCGACATATAAACGGGATTATCGGCTGTTTCAGAATCTTTCATACGAGGTGTGCACAGTTGATATGGACAGTCAGGGTATGAGTGTGAAAAAATTGGAGGAGTCCGGTGCAGATATCGCATTTGTGATGCCGTCTCATCAGTACCCGCTGGGAATCGTAATGCCGTTAAAGCGCCGTCTGGAATTGTTGAAATGGGCGGGAGAGACGGAAGGCCGCTTTATTATTGAAGATGATTATGACAGTGAATTCCGTTATAAAGGAAAACCGATACCGGCATTACAAGGTTATGACAGCCGCGAACGGGTGATTTATATTGGAACATTCTCCAAATCGATTGCCCCGGGGATTCGTATTAGTTATATGGTTCTCCCCCGGCCTTTGCTGGAAAAG
>CALZPS010000284.1 GCA_945827765.1 uncultured Lachnospiraceae bacterium
TAGCGTCTGTCAGTTCCTATTCAGTTGTGCCGGGAGCATGGTCACTCCCCCTTTTCTCTGGCGTCCAACACGGCCTGTACGGTGGCAATAATGATACCGATCTCCCGGTCGGTCAATTCATCTGCCAGAGCGTCAAGCTGCCGGCGCGCCGTGGATTTTCCGTCTGCCGTGTCCCCAAAGAGAAATTGGTCTACGGAAATGTGATAACGGGACATGAGCTCCAAAAAGATTTGGAGGCTCGGATGTTGTCCATTGTTCTCGATATTGGCGAGGTAACGGGGAGAAAGATACATCTCGTCACCCACTTTGTTGCGGGACTCTTTCTGTCCCGTCCTCGCTGCTTTGATTGCTGCCCCATAAGGGCTAAAGTCGATTTTCTGTACTGGTCTCTTTGCCATATTCATTTACCCAGTTACATTTTACTGTTCACCTTTCTTTCTGGATATGTCTATATAGTTCCCTCAATTAGCTCAAATAATGCATAATTTTAACCTTGTCATTATGCAGCCTCCCGTCTATAATTAAATTGATTAAGCATCAGAAAACAAACAGGTGAAAATGTACAGAACAAACAACTGATGAAAATGCAAGAAAAAAGCAAGAATATAGACATGGTGTTTTCACGGTACAATGTTAAAATAATTTTATCTGTATTGCTAAAGGAGGGACTGTCCCGTGTCAAAAACAATACTGTTTGACAGTAGTATCAAAAAATACGCTTACCGTGAGGCATCACAAATATATCAAGATATTGGAGCGTCACCGGATGGCCTGTCTTATGAACAGGTCGAGGCGATGAGGGAAAAATATGGTGCAAACAGCTTTGCGGAGCGAAAAAATGATACGACAATACGCCGGTTGAGGCGGGCTTTTATCAATCCGTTCAGTATAATTCTCTTTATCCTGGGTATTATTTCGTTGGTGACGGACGTTTTTCTCGTTTCTAACTTCGCCAGAAATGCCACTACTGCCATCATTATCTTTTCCATGATCCTAATTAGTGGTGCAATCCGTCTGATTCAGGAACTCCGGGCAAAGAATGCGGCGCAGCAGCTTGACCGGCTGATTCATGAAAGTATCACTGTAAAGAGAGAAGGAGAACTCATAGAAATATCTGCGGAAGAATTGGTGGTGGGGGATATTGTTCTGCTCTCTGCGGGTGACCGTGTTCCGGCGGATATCCGGCTGACAGAGGTCACCGACCTGTTCATCTCACAGGCAGCCATAACGGGCGAAAGCGCCATTTTGGAAAAGAACTGCCATGCCCTCAGTTACAGCAGCTTGGAAACGCTG
This sequence comes from uncultured Lachnospiraceae bacterium, assembly GCA_945827765.1. Taxonomy (GTDB): domain Bacteria; phylum Bacillota; class Clostridia; order Lachnospirales; family Lachnospiraceae; genus Schaedlerella. The sequence goes on from CALZPS010000284.1 coordinate 1,294, forward strand.
ACCCAGCTTGAAAACCTTGCTTTTATGGCAACGACGGTCATCAGCGGTAAAGGCGAGGGTATTGTGCTGGCGGTCGGAAAGGACACGCTCTACGGTAGCTTTGCAAAACCTGATTCTAATGATAAAAAATCCTTTCAAAAGGGGGCCAATTCCATCGCCTGGGTCATGCTCCGCTTTATGGCGGTGCTGATTCCCATTGTGTTCGTGCTTCTCGGTATCACAGGTGGGAAATGGCTGGAATCCTTTGCTTTTGCGCTGTCGGTAGCTGTAGGACTGATACCGGAGATGCTGCCCATGGTTATTACCGCTTGTCTTGCAAGGGGCAGTCTTACCATGAGCCGAAAGCAGACCATCATCAAAGATATCAATGCCATGCAGGGCTTTGGCAGCATGGATGTGCTTTGCATGGACAAGACCGGAACACTGACCAATGAAAGCATTCTGCTGGAATATTACATGGACGTGCTCGGCAACGAAAGCAGCGAGGTGCTGGATTTGGCTTTCTTAAACAGCTTCTACCATTCCGGCGTACGCAATCCAATTGATAACGCGATTCTTGCCTGTCAGACTATGCCGGGACGCGAGACGCATTACACTGATTTGCTCACTCAGTATCAAAAAATAGACGAGATTCCCTTTGACTATGCCCGCAAGTTTGTCAGCACTCTTGTGACAGACAAAAACGGAGAAAGTCAACTCATTATGAAAGGGGATATCTCCCACATCGTTGCCCGTTGCAGCCATGTGGAGTATCGGGATGAAATTCTGCCGATAGAGAAAGGCGGGATGCAGAGCGTATCCTCTGTGGTAGATGAGATGCTTCAGGACGGCATGAAGGTCATCGCCGTGGCTCGGAAAAATGTGGGGCAGCAGAACCAAATCACCCCCGCCGATGAAGCGGACATGATCTTGGTGGGGTATCTGGCGTTCTTTGATGCGCCCAAAAAAACCGCAAAGGCGTCCGTGGCGGCGCTCAAAAGGCTGAAGGTGACTCCCAAAATTCTGACGGGGGATCAGGCGGACGTGGCGGTCTCTGTATGCCGCCGGGTGGGGATTTCTTCCGAAGCCGTGCTGACCGGCGCCAATCTGGATAAAATGACAGACAGCGAACTTAGCGCTGCGGTTGAAAAAATTCATGTTTTTGCGGAGCTTACACCGGGTCAAAAGGTCCGTCTGGTTTCCACCCTGGGTCAAAATGGGCATACGGTGGGTTTCTTGGGCGACGGAATCAATGATATCCCGGCACTATGCGAGGCCAATGTGGGCATCTCGGTGGATACGGCGGTAGATGCAGCAAAAGACGCGGCGGACGTGGTACTGCTTCAAAAGGATCTTGGCGTGCTGGAACAGGGCATTTTAGAAGGGCGGAAGACCTTTACCAATATGCTCAAATACATTAAAATTACCGCCAGCTCCAACTTCGGCAACATCCTCTCCATTGTCTGCGCCAGCGCCTTCTTGCCCTTTTT
>CALZPS010000285.1 GCA_945827765.1 uncultured Lachnospiraceae bacterium
GATCTAGTACGGTCTCGTGGGCTCGGAGATGTGTATAAGAGACAGATCCTGCATATTGCACACCTTGAAGCTGCCGATTGTCCTTGTGTTCCGGTAAGAGCAGCCATATGCCATCTGCTGCAGCTCTTCCTCTGTTTTCACTCCGATTTCCGCAGCCTCACTAAAGCAGGTCGGCATATCCAAAGATTTGAAAAATGCCACTGTCCGCTTGATTGCCGCCAAGCCGGCCGTATCTATATCTGTCTCCTCAATCCCCCAGACATTCTTCGCAAACTGCGCAAACCGCTCCGGTTTCTGCGGGCGTACGTACTTTGCCCACGCTCCCCACACAGCGGACAAGCTTGCGCCGTGCGCAATGTCAAATCTGGCGCTCAGCTCATGCCCCAACTGATGCACCGCAAAGTCCTTCTCCGCACCCAGTCCGGTCAGACCGTTGTGTGACAGACTCCCCGCCCACATCAATTCACTCATGGCATCGTAATTCTGCGGATTTTCAAGTGCAGCGGTACCATTTTTTATGACTGTACGCAGAAGTCCTTCGGCAATCACATCCGTCAGTTCATTGCCCTCGGTCGGGGTAAAATAACGATCCATCGTATGCATCATGATATCCACCACGCCGCATCCAATCTGATACTTCGGCAGTGTATAAGTAAGCTCAGGATTCAGGATCGCAAACACAGGGCGGTTTAAATCTGTGGAAAGCCCGCGTTTCACATGCGTTTCTTCATTTGTCAGCACAGCAGAATCACTCATTTCGCTCCCCGCAGCTGCCAATGTCAGCACCACTCCGATCGGCAAGGCAGCACTCGAAGTCTCTTCCCGATTCCAAAATTTCCAAATATCCGTGTCCGGGTTTGCCACGCCGTGAGCCAACGCCTTCGCCGTATCAATGACACTTCCGCCGCCGACTGCCAATGAAAAATCCGCGCCGAACTCGATCGCCTGTTTTACCGCCTCTCTGGCAAAGGATACACGCGGATTCGGCTGCACGCCGCCCATCGTCTTCCATGCCAGCCCTTCCTTCTCCAGCGATGCACACACACGATCAAGCAGACCGCTTTTTACCACACTGCCTCCGCCATAGAGAATAAACACTCTCGTGGCACCACACTGCCTTGCGAGTGCTCCCACCTGTCCTTCCGTCTCTCTTCCGAATACGATTCTAGTCGGTGTATATTGTACAAACGATTTCATTTTCTTCTCCTTATGTACGCAGAGGGCATTCAGCCATCCCTCTGTATCCCTGTTTTGTATACTTGACCTCGGGCATCCATGTTCGTTATTTTTTGCATTTTCCTTTATATGGTGCAAATTCATATGGGAGGAAATGCCCCTGTTCATAGTGGCAGACCGGACAATTCAGTGGTGCCAGTTTACCCTCATGGATATAACCGCAGTTCGTACAAATCCATTTTTTCTGCTCGTCCCCGTTCGCAAAATATTTGTCCTCTTCCAGCATTTTTGCAATTTCTGCAAAACGTTCTTCATGCACATGTTCAATCTTGGCTATTTGAAAAAATGCGGATGCCGCTTCGATAAAACCTTCCTCCTTGGCCACATTCCCAAATTCCTGGTATACGTTTTCATACTCTTCCCGCTCATTGTGTTCCGCCGCGCGCAGCATCTGGGCCAGCCCTTCCTGTTGGTCTACCGGATATCCGCCGTCTATAAAGATCGTTTCACCCGACAAGCTCTTCAGCAGCTCATAAAACCGCTCCGCGTGTGCACGTTCCTGATCTGCTGTGTAGGTGAAGATATCCGCGATTGTCTCCATCCCCATCTTTTTCGCTTTTCCGGCTGCAATCGTATAGCGGTTGCGCGCCTGACTTTCCCCCGCAAATGCCCGCATCAGATTTTCTTTTGTCTTACTTTCCGCAAAACTAACTGCCATGATACATACTCCTTTTCTCATTATTCAAGATTCTCCTGCCAGAATAGCTGTTTCTTAATAACCGGCTATACTAGTATGTATCACGAACAGAAAATTATTCAACTAAATCCTACTACCTTGCGCACAATACTGTAAATGCCTGTACCAATCGCTCTTCCCGACTTTCCCGGCAGATGACACAAGGTACCCAACAGACTGTGACGTATTTTTGTGTATGTCGCGCCGTCCGCCTCCTTCAGATATTGCCACAATTCACGCATCTTCTCCAGATTCTCATCCTCCTTTGAACGGATGCACAACACTGTGGAAATCGTCATCATCATCGCCAGATAATTTCTCATATAATGACGCAATTTTTCACTCTTGACATCTTTCTCAAGACAATACATATCAATCATTGCCTTCGTCACAAAAATCTGCTGGTCAAGCCTGCCTATCATCACTTTCTCATTGACCGACTGATCCTCGCGGCCGATATAATAAAGATAAAAGTTCGTATCAATATAGCAAAACCTCTTTACGTACGGCAGGGGATAATATACATAAATATTATCTACATAAAATGTGTGTTTCGGCAGCTCCAGATGACATTCTTTGAGCATTTCGGTCCGGTAAATCACGGAGTGCATCAAAATGTACTGTCCCAGACGCAGTTTTTTCGCCCTGTCCCAGTCAAGAATCTGGTTCTGCGGCAGTACGCTGCGATAATTCATTACCTTTTTATGTTTCTTACCGGCCTTATCATAGACATAATTGGAAAGAATCATGTCCACCTCTTTACCGTCGCGCTCAAATGCCTTCACTGTTTCCATAATTCCTGTCTCTTATACACATCTGACGCTGCCGACGATACTCCTTGTGT
>CALZPS010000286.1 GCA_945827765.1 uncultured Lachnospiraceae bacterium
TCTAGTACGGTCTCGTGGGCTCGGAGATGTGTATAAGAGACAGTCATGGGACAGGATGCCGGTGAAAAGGAACGAATGGTTGCCTTTGTGAAATGTGCCGGAACCTGTGAAAAGGCACAGAATGAATACGAATACTATGGTATTGCGGACTGCCAGATGGTCAACATGATGCAGGATGTCGGTCCGAAGGGATGTGACTATGGATGTCTGGGTTTTGGCAGTTGTGTAAAAGCATGTCCGTTTGACGCTATCCATGTCGTAGAAGGTATCGCTGTTGTTGATAAGGAAGCTTGTAAAGCTTGTGGTAAATGTGTTGCTGCCTGTCCGAAAAAACTGATTGAATTGATTCCGTACAGCCAAAAGACATTTGTACAGTGTAATTCAAATGACAAAGGGAAATCCTTGATGGATGTCTGTCTGGTAGGATGTATCGGATGTCGCCTCTGTGTAAAAAACTGTGAGGCGGGGGCAATTACGGTGACTGATTTCCTTGCCCACATTGATCCGTCCAAATGTACGAATTGCGGTGTCTGTGCGGATAAATGCCCGCGCAAGATTATTGCTCCGAGAGAGATACCGGTATCGTGACAGACGATAATATTGAAATGTAATTTTTTACGGCAGAGAAACATTTTCTCTGCCGTATTTTAATCGCGTGCCTGATAGTTTCCAGCCGTGTGAATTTCATAATCATCTGTAATAAAAATTGCCTGCACATTTTCCAGTGATTCTACCAGTTCCATCCCTTTTTCCAGTCCCAGTGTATAGCAGCAGGTACTCAAAGCATCTCCGTCGGCGGAGCTGTCTGAAAGAATTGTAACCTGCAGCAGATTATTTTCATAAGGATATCCGGTTTCCGGATTCAAAATATGATGGTAGAGTTTCCCATCTTTCTTGAAATACCGTTGGTAAATGCCGGAAGATACAACAGAACAGTCAGATACTTCTACACTGGTGATAATCTGTCCGCTTTCATCAAATGGTCTCTGAATGCCGATGCGGTAATCTGTTTTGTCATATCGGTTTCCTATCAGCAACACATTACCCCCCAGATTAATATAAGCGTGTTTGATGCCTTCACTAACAAGGTATTCCTTCAAACGGTCGGCAATATATCCCTTGGCGATGCCGCCGAGGTCGATTTCCATTCCGGGGACTAAAAGTGTGACCGTGCTGCCTTCTACAAGGACATTTCGATAATCAACAAGAGAACGGGCGTTTTCCAGTTCCTGCTCTGAAGGAATGTTCCCCTCTGTATGATTATGAAAATCCCATAAACTGGTCAGCGGAGCGATGGTGATGTCAAATTTCCCCTCCGTCAGTTCACTATAATACAATCCTTTTCGAATTAATTCTGCCGTTTCCCCGGATACATGCGTCGGTGCACCCTGCGCCGCATTGATGCGGGCAATGTCACTGGTGTCGATTTCTTTACTTAACAGCCCTTCATAGTAAGAACAGAGCTCCTTGCAGTGATCTAATACAGAACGTTTTGCTCCCCACACATGAATCTGTACGACAGTATCAAAATAAAGTTCTGTCATGGATAATTCTTCGCCGGCTCCCGGGGTGCTGCATCCGCCAAGCAACAGAGCAATGACAAGCACAATCGCCTGCCATACATACGACCAATTTAGTAAGACACGTTTTTTTTTCATAAATAAATCATCCTTTACGGCTTTGCACAGAAAGCCTATGCTATAGTATCAGTTAAGGTAATTATAATCGAAAAACGGAAAAATACAATCGAACATGTGATTGCATTCGTTTGTTTTCTATGGTATAGTAACAGATAGAAAAATGCAAGGAGATTTTTAACATCATGATTTCATTTATACGAGGAGAACTTGTCGGATTCGAGCGCGACAAAGTAATTGTCGATGTTCAGGGTGTCGGCTATGGAATATTTATGCCGGAGCGTTCCATGGGGATGCTGCCCCGGACGGGAAATGACGTCAAGATTCATACATATCTGAATGTCAAAGAAGATGCGATGCAGTTGTTCGGCTTTCTTACACGGGAAGAAGTAACATTGTTTAAAATGCTGATTGGTGTCAGCGGAATCGGTCCCAAAGGCGCGCTTGGCATTCTTTCTGCACTGTCGGCAGATGATTTGCGTTTCGCTGTACTTTCAGGCGATGCGAAAGCAATCTGTGCCGCACCCGGCATTGGGAAAAAGACAGCAGAAAAACTGATTATCGAGTTAAAAGATAAACTGGATTTAGAGGATATCCTAAACCATAACCAGCCGGACAGCGCAAAGCTGCCGGGGAAAGCAGGAGAGAACTCAATCAGTGAGATACAGTCGGAGGCAGTACAGGCACTGATTGCATTAGGCTATGGAAGTACTGAGAGTATGAAAGCAGTCAAAAAGGCGGGGGATGAATATAGCAGTGTGGAGCAGCTTCTGAAAGCTTCGCTGAAAAATCTGTTTTAGAAATAAGAAGGTAATTAAGGGGTTATGGGAAAGAGAATCATTACAACGGAAAATCTGGAAGAAGATCAGAAAATTGAAAATCATCTGCGCCCGCAGTATTTAAAGGACTATATCGGACAGGAAAAGGCAAAAAAGACACTGGAGATTTATATCAAGGCGGCAAAAGAGCGGGGCGATGCATTGGATCATGTGTTGTTTTACGGACCACCGGGTCTGGGAAAGACGACACTTTCCGGCATCATAGCAAATGAGATGGGGGCTGTCTCTTATACACATCTGACGCTGCCGACGATACTCCTTGTGTAG
>CALZPS010000287.1 GCA_945827765.1 uncultured Lachnospiraceae bacterium
TAGTAATCGATATTCATCTCACAGACATTGTGGAAGAGGTAAAAATCGAAGTATTCTACCTGGCATTTCTGAAGCTGTTCTTCAAAAATTTCCTTTACCTTTGTCATGTTGGAAAGGTCATAGCCCGGAAACTTGGAAGCGAGATAGAAGGTATCCCTCTGATATGCCTTCAGCAGCTCGCCGACAACCAGCTCCGACTGTCCGCCATGATAGCCGTAAGCGGTATCATAATAGTTGATGCCATGCTCCATACAGTAAGCAATCATCTCTTTGGCAGACCCCACATCGATACGGCTGTCATTCCCGTCCACAACAGGCAGTCTCATATTTCCCATTCCAAGCGCTGAAAGCTTCATCCCCTGAAAATCATTATAAATCATTTCAAAATCCCTCCTGTTTTCTTCTTTGAATTCAATCCTTGCAAATATTCTTAATTGCCAGTAAACTATGATTAGCATACAACCCAACCCGACTTCAGGTCAAGCATTTCCGGACCCTCTTCCTGCGAAAACCGGAAAAACTGTTTAAAAACAGAAAAGCCGCGCTTAAAGTGCAGATGCGGGAGCTCGAAAAGAATATGGCCATGAACAGATACCAAAAATCAACAAAAGGAGCAGAGGAAAATGAAACTAATATTAGACCTGGACACAGGCATCGATGATGCTTTGGCAATCGCTTATACAGCAGGACAAACAGAGGCAGAATTAATCGGAATTACGACCTCATTCGGAAATGTTACGGTAGACACTGCTGTCAGGAATTCCATCAATATACTTGATCTCGTAGGGAAGAAGGACGTACCCGTCTACAGAGGAGCTGCGCATCCGTGGGAAAAGGAATCGTATGAGCCGGGTGAAGTCGTATATCAGATTCACGGACGAAACGGGATCGGAAATGTTGACCTGGGAGAAGCCCGGAGAGAACCGGAAGAAATGGAAGCGGCAGATTATATCATTGAGATGGCAAATACATATGGAAAAAATCTCACCTTAGTCACAACCGCACCTCTGACAAACCTGGCGAACGCCATACGCAAAAATAAAGAGGCAATAGACAAAATCGGTAAAATAGTTACGATGGGAGGCGCACTGACTGTTCCGGGCAACATTACGCCATATGCAGAAGCAAATATTTACGCAGATGCCTGTGCAGCAAAATATGTTTTCGAAAGCGGAATTCCCATCGTACTGGTCGGTCTGGACGTAACGATGAAGACACTGATCACAAAAAAGGACATTCAGTCATGGGAAGAGGCAGACTCAAAGGCATCAAAAGCAATCACAGATATGGCAGTCTATTATTATACAAATGAACTTGATTATACGGAAATCGGCGGAGCAATGCACGACCCGCTCGCTGTTGATGCAGCCATCCATCCGGATGTTATCAAAAATATTCTGCCAATCAACTTAACTGTGGAGACGGAAGGCATCACAAAAGGAAGAATCATTGGTGATATGAAACTGTTGAACGAAAAAAAGAAATCCTGCCTGGTATGTGTGGATGTAGATTCAGATACGTTCATCAAACGCTTTACAGCGGCTGTCAGAAAAGTCATTGCATGAAACAGGGGCAAAGCGGAGTAAGGATCTCCGCTTTGCCCGCCGGATACAGCCGGTCGCATCCTCGCGTCCAAATAAAAGAAATTCCATTAATCAATGAAGTCGGAAAATGCTTTTATGTATCCCATAATATTCTTAAAAATCACACTGTCCGCATCCAACGCACAAATTTCTGTCAGAATCTGCTCTTCTGTCTTTTCCGCTCTGATTGCTCTCCATACATCCTCTCCGTCATTCTCATACAAAACTGCCGCTGCCGCAGTCCGTTCCAGAACAGACGCATCTTCTCCGTATTTATGAAGCAATTTGATCGGTCCGATGATCCTTTCATTCGCCCCCAGCTTTCTCTGAGGATCCCGCGCATTTCTTGCAACAGTATCGGCGATCGTGCGGTCACAGAATTTTGCTTTCGACAATGCGGCAAATTCTTCCTGATCCTTCTCATCGTATCCAAACTCTTTGCAAAGCATCCTGTTTGTCACTGCATAATTCTGATCCAGTAATTTCAGAATTTCCTCATCATTTGCCGCATCCGCATAATTGGTGTATCCTTTTATCCAGCCCAGATATGCGATCACGCAGCTCGCCGCATTGTAAGTAAAAAGCTTTCGCGTCAGAAAATCGGAAAAATGGCGGATCGGCCTGATTGTCTCTGCTTCGGGAACATACCCTTCCAGCAAATCTGCATCGCATTGCAGATATGGGTAATTCTCTGAATTGATATCCAGGCTGCCATCCTCAATTGTGGTACAGAATACGGTTGCCTCACTTACGGAGATATTTTCTTTTCCGATGGCTTCCTTAAGCGTCTTCGACGGATGTGACGCATTTTCCCCGGTGATGATATAATAATGCTTCTCATTTTCCAAAAGGGGAGCAAGACTTTCTCCCACAGCTTTTAAATTCTGTCCGCCCACCGATACGAAGATCAGTTCTGCGTCCTCCAATGAAGCATTTTCCCATGTATATGCCTTGAAATGATTCACCACATAAGGTTCCCTTACATTTCCAAAAAAGCTGATTTTAAATTCTCTCTCCCTGTTCAGTCGATCTGTCAGCTCTTCATTATTGTCGATAAATATAATTTCTTCCCGCGCTTCCCTCAATAATCTTGCGATAAATCCACGGCCTGTCTTTCCCGCGCCGACAATGACTATTTTACTC
>CALZPS010000288.1 GCA_945827765.1 uncultured Lachnospiraceae bacterium
ATCTAGTACGGTCTCGTGGGCTCGGAGATGTGTATAAGAGACAGATCCGGATGATGGCTCGCCGTGACATCAGGCATACCCTTGGAAAAGCCCGCATAGCCTTTCATGCCACAAATTTCAAATTCGGGACAGCATTCGAGCAAATATTCAATGGTCTTTTCATTTTCCAGCGAATCAAAGGTACATGTGGAATACAAAAGCATCCCTCCCGGCCGCAGCATTGCTGCAGCCTGTGTAATAATGCTGCGCTGTAATTTGGAGAAGAATGAAGGTCCATGCTCCTCCCATGCTTTTACCATCTTACGTTCCTTGCGGAACATTCCCTCCCCGGAACACGGGGCATCAATCAGTATTTTGTCAAAATATTGCGGAAAATAGTCAATCAGTTTTCCGGGCTCTTCACTCGTGACCAGCACATTTCCGATGCCGAACAATTCCAGATTTTTCAAAAGACCTCTGGCTCTGGAATTACTGATATCATTGGCCACCAGAAGTCCGTTCCTGCCAAGCTTTGCTCCCAGTTCCGTCGCCTTACCCCCCGGTGCCGCACAAAGGTCAAGTGCCTTTTCGCCCTCTTCCACGGGCAGGCGGTTGGCAGGGGTCATCGCGCTGGGTTCCTGCAGATAATATAGCCCGGCATAATAGTAAGGATGTTTCGCAGGCTGAATGTGCTCTCCGTCATAATAGAATCCGTTTTCAATCCATTCTACCGGTTCCAGCGGCCAGGGAGCAATTTTTACAAAATCCTCAACAGAAATTTTGGCAGTGTTGACACGCAGTCCAAAATGCCTTGGCTCTTCAAAACATTTCAGATAGTTTTCATAATCATCCTGTAAAAGTTGCTGCATTTTTTCTTCAAAAGCTCGTGGTAGTGAAATCATATTCTTCTCCTGCCATCTCTTATTTACATGATGTTGGAGTCAAAAGCCCCCAACTAAGATACCTGCGGATTGTTTCGTGCTTTGCACTCCCGCAATCCCGGTATCTTAACATTGTCTTAAAATCTCTTTTAGTAATTCCCATGTCCGCTGTGTTGATTCAATGTCCAGACGTTCATTTACTGAATGAATATCGTACATCTGAGGACCAAAAGAAATACAGTCAAGCTCCGGTTTCTTACTGCAGAACAGCCCGCATTCCAGTCCTGCGTGTATGGTGGTTACGACAGGCTTTGAGCCGGTCAGTTTCTGATACGCTGCCTCCGCAATCGGCCGGATGACTGATTCTTCTCTGTACGTCCATGCGGGATACTCCCCGTTTATCTGAAAATCAGCTCCGAGCTGCCTTGCCAAAGTTTCCAGACGTGCTTTAAACTCATTCAGTTTGGAAAGAATACCGCTTCTGGTCAGAATCATACTGTGAAATCTGCACTCATCGGTCTTGACAACTCCCAGATTGTCCGAAGTCTCCACTAATCCTTTTAAAGAACGGCTGTATTCATATACCCCGCTCGGACAGTTCAGGAGGAAAAATATGACCTTGTCCATAGATTCTCTGCTCATGGCAGAATAGCATCCATCTCCGCTCTGTGTGGTTTCCAGAAACAATGTCGGTTCATCGGCAGCAAATTCTTTTTTCCATACGGAAAGCATTTCTGCACAGAGCGCCTCAACCTTTTCCTTGTCCCGCGCCACCAGGCAAATATCACATTGAGAAGGAATCACATTATCCTTCGTTCCGCCGTCAACCGCACACAGACAAATATTTGTATTTCTATCTAAATACGCCAAAAGTCTGCCTGCGAGTTTGTTCGCATTTCCGGGCTGCAGATGAATCTGTGCACCGGAATGACCGCCAAGTAATCCGCCTATTCTCAGTTTCATGCAGGTGCCCTCGCAGCTTTCCCGTGTAAGCGGCATATCCATCGTGAAATCAAAACCGCCCGCACAGCCTGCCAGCAAAATTCCCTCTTCTTCTGAATCGAGATTCAGAAGAATGTTCCCTTCCAAAAGAGATAAATCTATTTTCTCTGCGCCGAGCATACCAACTTCCTCGTCTGTGGTAAATACCACCTCAAGTGGAGGATGTGCAATCGAGTCGCTGTCCAAAAGTGCCAGAGCATAAGCAACGGCGATGCCATCATCAGCTCCCAGCGTCGTATTCTCTGCTTTTACAAATCCATCCTCGACATATAAGGAGAGTGGTTCTGTCAGAAAATCATGAGCAGAATCTGATGTCTTCTCGCAGACCATATCCAAATGTCCTTGTATGATGACTGGCCTGCGGTTTTCAAAACCTGTCGATGCTTTCTTTTTGATGATGACATTGTTCCATTCATCTTGAACGACAAACAATCCTCTCTGCTCGGCAAATCTGACGCAATAATCACTGATTGCTTTTGTATGATAGGAACCTCTCGGTATCTTGCTGATTTCTTCAAAATAGTAAAACACTTCTCCAGGCTGGAGATTCGTAATTGCTGACATCTTCTCACTTTACCTTTCTATTATTATTAAAATTGCCTATTTTTTCATTTTGTCACAACCTTCATAAAAAATCAACCGCTTTCATATATCTTTCCTAACAAGCTTATTTTTCTGGTGATGATGTGAAGAGTAACCATTTTATTAAATCTACACTATTGACACATCTGAAAAGAGAGTTCCCGGTGTTTCTTTTTTTTCTGATGCTCCTGCGTACGCAGGTTGTGCTGTCAGGAGCCAGCAAGGGACTTATGCTGTGGTTTGAAGTCATCCTTCCTACTTTGTATCCATTTTTACT
>CALZPS010000289.1 GCA_945827765.1 uncultured Lachnospiraceae bacterium
ATGATAAGCTTTCCGATATTCTCTCAACTGTAAAAGGAAAGCTGTTCATGGTTTCCTTCGGAGCCAGCCTGATGAAGAAAATGAAGGGGGACGGAGACGGAAAAGGTGCCGGAGCAGGTTTTGACTTAAAGAGTGAAGACATGATGAAGATGATGTCCGGATTCACTGTAAAACGACTTCTGTCCATGATGGGAACCGCGGGTGCCAAACCGCTGACAAAAGAAGAGATGCTGGAAATCAACCGCAAGTTGAATAAAATTAAAAAGAAATAAGGAAACGAGAGAATTATAATACTGAGGAGGGTATCTTTATGGGCAAAAAACAAGTTTCATTAGACGCAAAAGGTTATCGTAAATTTGGTATGCGTGACAGCTTAGCTTACGCTGCCGGTGACTTTGGCTGTAACATGAGTTTCGCATTGAAGGGAACGATGGTCATTTTCTGGACACAGTTTATGAAAATGGATTCCATGGTATATGCAGGGCTGTTCCTAATCTGCCAGATTTGGGATGCCATCAATGACCCGCTGATTGGCTCTATCGTGGATGCCGACAAGCGTAAATATAAGCGCAACAAATTCCTGGCTTACATCTGGCTTGGTTCTCTGGGACTTCTGGTTGCCGGAGCATTATGTTTTGTTCCACTTCCGGGCGCACCGGCCATGGCAAAGAATATTATCTTTGTGTGTGGTTATGTGCTCTGGGATGCATTCTATACCGTTGCCAATGTTCCTTACGGCTCACTACTGTCTTTGATTTCCGACGATGCGGGTGACCGTGCTTCTCTGTCGGCATGGCGAAGTGTAGGCTCGCTGGTGGGAAACATGGCCACTATGGCAATCCTGCCAATGCTGATTTATGATGAAAATGACAACATCATCGGCACCAGAGTATTCTTCGTAGCATTAATCATGGGATTTTTAGGTTTTTTGGCATTCCAGTTCATGATTCGCAACACCGTCATCCGTGTGGACGAAAATGTCAAGTGCAGTGAGGAAAAACAGAAATTTAACATGATCCATGCAATGAAAAACTTCATAAAGAACCGACCTGCTGTGGGCGCAACGCTTGCCGCAATGGGTATGTTTCTGGGTATGCAGGGTGCCAGTGCGGCAGCGGTTGTAATGTTCCAGTCCTACTTTAATAACGTACAGATTTCCGGACTGATATCCATGTTCGCCATGCTCCCGATCATCTTGTTTACGCCTCTGGCCCGTAAGATGGTTACAAAATACGGAAAGAAAGAATTGGCTGTCGTCGGTTCGATTTGTTCCATGATTGCCTGCACCCTGATGCTGGTGCTCCCAATTACCCCGGACGGGAAAGGAATCGCCATATATGTCGGATGCCAGTTAATCAACAGTCTGGGTATGGGTATTTACTCCACGGTTTCCTGGTCTATGATGGGCGATGCCATCGATTACAATGAGTGGAAAAACGGCTCCCGTGAGGAAGGCACGGTTTACTCCTTACATTCCTTCTTCCGTAAGCTGGCACAGGGCTTTGGTCCTTCCATTGCACTTGTCATCATGTCATTCCTTGGATATGTAGAGGCCAATGAAGGAAATCAGACTTTTGAGGTGGCTTTGAGAATGCGCTATCTTGTAGCAGCACTTTATCTGGTCAGTGCCGTACTTCAGTTTGTCGGTCTTGCCATTGTTTATAATCTGGACAAGAAGACACTTGCCGCAATGCAAAAAGAACTTGATGCGCGCAGAGAGACAAACCCTTAAACCAGAAGAATTAAAATATCTTCTTGAAACAAAAAACGTACACTGAATGATTTTGACGTATGTATGGCAACGAAATAATTGCAATGCGGGAGCCGTCAGAGACTCCCGCACATCATAATCAGCTCATATAATAATCCTGCTGCGATTTATTTGTAAATTCTAAAATGTAGTCTACAAGCGTTTCTTCCTCCATTGTCATCCCGGTATTTATCCAATTCATAATTAAATTAGAACACCCCCCTAAAATATACTGGTTTACCATAAATCTTCTCTCCATGATTGTCTGATCAGCCTCTTGATCCGTATCAGTGGATACTGTATTTCTCATATAATCCGTTATGAAGTTCATCATCCTTTTTATAAAATCATCATCTGCGATACAGATATTCACATTCATACTTTCAATCAATGACTTTCTCGATTTAATCACGGCAAGAACCTGAAACAATATATCTCTCACTGCACTTCCACTACTTGTATCTATTTTTTCAAGCATTTTCTGTAATTCATCAATACCTTCATTCTGAAGCTGATCCATAAGGTCATAGACATCCTTATAATACTTATAAAAGCTTCCTCTGTTAATCTGTGCATTCTTACAGATATCTGTCACCGTGATCTGGTTCAACGGTTTATCCTTCAAAAGATCTATAAAAGTCTCCGCAATAATATGCTTCGTATAACGTGTTCTTGGATCCATGACATGCCCTCCTTCCGTACAAAAAATGCAGTGCCTTCAAAACGTCTTTCATCTGGTACACATTATATTTGTGGAATTGAAAAAAGTCAAACGTTTCGTTGTTTTGAACATTTCTTTTGTTCATTCCGAGCACTTCTTAAACACATCTGTTATTATTTGTATACAAAGTATGCATTATTAACAATACTGATGATTGACATCTCCATTAATCCGTAATATAAGAAAAGAAGAATGACATTTTTCTCAAATGAGAAATGTCAAAATCAAACAAACTTGATGTAAA
>CALZPS010000290.1 GCA_945827765.1 uncultured Lachnospiraceae bacterium
CGGTAATCAATGCAACGGTAGAGCCAAGTCCATATCCGGCAATCGCCGATGTCGGATTGAGCATCTCACGCATACCAGGACCGCCCTTTGGTCCTTCATAACGGATCACGATGACATCACCCGGATGAATCTGTCCGGTCTTGATTGCATTGGTCGCATCCTCATCACTCTCAAAGATTCTCGCCGGGCCTTCATGTACCAACATCTCCGGCACCACCGCAGAACGTTTTACCACGCTGCCGTCCGGGGCAAGATTTCCCTTCAGGACAGCGATACCTCCTGTCTCACTGTATGGATGGTCGATTGGACGGATAACTTCCGGATTTTTATTTTCGCAGCCCGCGATATTTTCTCCGACTGTCTTTCCGGTAACCGTCATGCAGTCCGTATGTAACAGACCTTTCTTATTCAGCTCATTCATTACAGCATAGACACCGCCCGCCTCATTCAAATCTTCCATATAGGTCGGGCCCGCCGGTGCCAGATGGCAAAGGTTCGGGGTTTTCTCGCTGATGCCGTTTGCAAACTCAATCTCAAAATCCATGCCGATCTCATGAGCAATTGCCGGCAGATGCAGCATACTGTTCGTTGAACAACCAAGTGCCATGTCAACGGTAAGCGCATTTAAGATTGCGTCCTCTGTCATGATGTCAAGCGGACGGATATTTTTGCGCCACAGCTCCATAACCTGCATTCCTGCATGCTTTGCAAGCTGAATACGCGCGGAATAAACCGCCGGAATCGTACCATTTCCGCGAAGTCCCATACCAAGTGCCTCGGTCAGGCAGTTCATACTGTTTGCGGTATACATACCGGAACATGAACCACAAGTCGGGCAAACTTTATTTTCAAATTCACAGACATCCTCCTCTGTAAATTTCCCAGCTGCGTAAGAGCCGACAGCCTCGAACATGCTGGAAAGACTTCTCTTTTCGCCTTTTACATGTCCGGCAAGCATCGGACCGCCGCTGACAAAAATAGTCGGAACATTGATTCTGGCAGCCGCCATCAGAAGTCCGGGTACATTTTTGTCACAGTTCGGAATCATGACCAGAGCATCAAACTGATGTGCCATCGCCAGAGCCTCGGTAGAGTCCGCAATCAAATCTCTGGTCACCAGAGAATATTTCATTCCGACATGCCCCATGGCAATGCCGTCGCAGACTGCAATCGCCGGTACCATGATAGGGGTCCCCCCTGCCATCGCCACACCGAGCTTTACAGCCTCTGTAATCTTGTCGAGATTCATATGTCCCGGTACAATTTCATTATAAGAGCTGACGATACCTACCAATGGTCTTTCCAGTTCCTCTTTTGTCAGTCCCAATGCATTGAACAGAGAACGGTGCGGTGCCTGCTGCATTCCCTTTGTCACAGTATCACTTCTCATAATTAAAGTCCTCACTTTCATTTCATAATATTTAACGGACAACGTCCTTGTTTTCCATCCGGGACATCAATTTTCAGATACCCGATGAGAGATATATTCGCAGATACGATCACCCATCTCACAGGTGCCAATCTGTATTTTACCTTCCGACATAATGTCGATTGTGCGGTAACCCGCTTTTAACACCTCGGATACCGCACGCTCAATGGCGTCCGCCTCCTCGTCGAGGTCGAATGAAAATCGAAACATCATTGCAGCTGAAAGAATCGTGGCAATCGGGTTTGCAATTCCTTTTCCGGCAATGTCCGGTGCAGAACCGCCGCTTGGCTCATACAGACCAAATTTTGTCTCATTCAGACTGGCAGATGCAAGCATACCGATGGAGCCCGTCACCATACTTGCCTCGTCAGACAAGATGTCACCGAACATATTCTCCGTCAAAATGACATCAAACTGCCGCGGGTCTTTTACAAGCTGCATCGCACAGTTGTCAACCAGCATATGCTCCAGCGTAACTTCCGGGTAGTCCTTGGCCCCTTCATCCGTCCATTTTATCCACAGACGGGAGGAATCCAATACATTTGCCTTATCCACGCTGGTCACCTTTTTACGGCGTTTCATGGCAATATCAAATCCGCGTCTGGCAATTCTGCGTATTTCATCTTCATTATATGTAAGAGTGTCCGTAGCAGTCATCAAGCCGTCCACTTCCTCTGTAGAGCGCTGACCAAAATATAATCCTCCGGTCAGTTCCCGCATAATCATCATATCAAAACCGCCATCCGTGATTTCTTCCTTCAGCGGACATGCTCCTTTCAGTTCCTCATAAAGCACTGCCGGTCTTAAGTTTGCAAACAGGTTCAATGATTTACGAATCTTCAAAAGTCCTGCCTCCGGTCGTTTGGAAGGCTCTAATTTATACCATGGAGAGGTTTTCGCATCCCCGCCGATGGAACCCATCAGCACGGCATCGCTCTTTCTGGCAAGTTCAATCGTTTCATCCGTGAGCGGAACCCCGTACACATCAATGGATGCGCCGCCCATCAAAAGCTGTGTGTAATTACACTCGTGTCCGTATACTGCAGCAACTTTATCGAGCACTTTCATCGCCTCGTTTACAATTTCCGGGCCGATTCCATCGCCTTTTATCACGCCTATGTTCAACTTCATCTTTTACTCTTCCTTCCTACTATATAAAAGTACTGTTTTTTATCATACCTCATTTTTTTTCTGGTTTCAAGACTAACCTTTGAAAAAGAGTAAAAAGAGTAAAAA
>CALZPS010000291.1 GCA_945827765.1 uncultured Lachnospiraceae bacterium
ACACAAGGAGTATCGTCGGCAGCGTCAGATGTGTATAAGAGACAGCTTGATGGCTCTGGCTATAGGTACGGATTTTGTACCTCAGTCTACCGTGGAGATGGAGATTATGGATTATACCATTTACAAGACCGGAAAAGATCGTTCTGCATTGACCGGTGTATTGAATAAGTTTTTGGAGAAAGCACAGACTGCACTTTCTTCCGCTTTGGTAGGAGTGATACTGGTTGCCATCGGTTATCAAGTAGATTCTGTTACCGGAGATTATGCGGGAAATCTGGCGAATATGCCTGCGATGCTGAACTGGTTTATTGTAATTATGGGATTGGTGCCTTGTATTCTGGGATTGGTTTCCTGTTTTGTTTACAAGTTCTATCCAATCACCAACGAGGTACGTGCAGATATGCGTAAGTATTTGGAAGAGCATAATATTGACCGGAAGGAACAGGAGTAGTTCTTTGACTGTACTGGCGTTCGCCCTTGGCGAGCGCCAATTTTTGTGCTAAGATGTAGGCAAAATCATCAAGCCGTGCGAAGATAGAAAGCTTCAAATGTGGCTGCACAGCGCAGGCAGAGAGGAAAAGAACGATGCAAAAAACAGAGGGCATACAAAAAGCAGAGAATGAAAAAGGGTTCAAACATTTCGAGAGTTCCCCAAATATGGAAAATACAAAAACTGTTGCGGATTCCAGAGCAGAGACGATGCATTTGGTCAGACAAGGACATTTAAATGGTACAGGGCGGTTGTTTGGCGGTATCTTGATGCAATGGATAGATGAGGTGGCGGCAATTGTGGCCATGCGTCATGCAGGCAGTAGTTGCATTACGGCATCGGTGGATAATCTGCAGTTCATTCATGGTGCGCATCAGGGCGATATGGTCGTGCTGATCGGACGTGTGACTTACGTGGGAACCTCATCCATGGAAATCCGAGTGGATACTTATGTAGAAGGAGCGGACGGGATGCGCCGGGTGATTAACCGTGCATATTTTACGATGGTGGCTCTGGACGAATGTGAGAGACCGTGCCGGGTGCCGCGGCTTGCCCTGATAAGCGAGGAAGAGCGGGCGGAGTGGGCTGCTGGGGAAAAACGCCGTGAGATGCGTGCTCTGCGCAGGCGGGAAGGGTTTTGATAAGAGGTTTTGACGGAATCATATTTTTTCCTAAAATTCGCTTGTCGTACCGACTGATAAGTGGTATCATGAATACCGTGACTACAACAGAAATTGTTATGTGCACAGACATAGAACATCATAGAAGGATTAGAAAAGTGACTTACAGAGAAGCAAGGGTATATTTGGACAATGTGTCGAAATACGGAAGTGTACTTGGCTTGGATACGATTCGAAATCTGTTAAGTGAATTGGGAAATCCACAGGATGAGCTTCAGTTCATCCACATTGCGGGAACAAACGGAAAAGGCTCTGTGCTTGCCTTTATTTCTACGATATTGAGTGAGGCGGGCTGCAAAGTTGGGCGATATATTTCCCCGACGGTGATTTCCTATCTGGAGAGGATTCAGGTAGACGGCAGATGGATTGAGGAAGAAACATTCGCAGAATTAGTAGAAAAAGTACAGAGGGCAGTTGCGTGTATGGAGACAAACGGCAAGGGAACACCTACCGTATTTGAGATAGAGACCGCAATTGCCTTTTTATATTTCCGCAAAATGAAATGTGATTATGTGGTTTTGGAGACCGGGTTGGGCGGCAGACTGGATGCCACCAATATTATAAAAAACACGGTTTTGGCAGTATTTGCCACCATCAGCAGAGATCATATGGGGATTTTGGGCAATACGTTGACAGAAATTGCCGGGGAGAAAGCGGGAATCATCAAACCGGGATGCATCGTTGTATCGGCGGCGCAGAAGGCGGAAGTCCGGGCGGTGCTGAAAGAAAAGGCAGCAGAGAATGGGTGTCCGATTTTCTTTGCAGAGCCGGAAAAAGCGGTGGTTTTGGAAGAAAATTACCGGGGACAGACATTTTCCTGCTCCATCGGGAATCCATCCAAAGAACTGAAAGATTTGCATATTCGTTTGGCGGGAAAGTACCAGATTCAAAACGTCATGACAGCACTGGAAGCGATACAGGCATTACGTGGCAGAGACGCAGGTCAGATCCGGGGTGCAGGAAATGATGCGGGAAAGAATTTCCGGAACAGAGTGTACATTTCGGACGCGGTTGTCCGCCAAGGATTAGAAAAGACACAGTGGCCGGGGCGTTTTACCTGCATTCATGAAAATCCGGTTTTTATTGTGGATGGCGCGCACAACGAAGATGCGGCAAGACAATTGAGAAGAACATTGGAGACATATTTCCCGAAAAAGCGCTTGATTTATATCATGGGCGTGTTTAAGGACAAGGAGTATGAAAAGATTGCTGCCATCATGTTACCGTTGGCGAAAAAAATATACACGATAGATTTGCCCGATGCCGGTCGGACACTGGATGCGCAGAGTCTGAAAGCTGTGCTGGATACGCAGAACGAGAAAACCGTGCCGATGCTCGGTGCGGCGGAAACGGGGATAGCAGATGAGACAGAAAAGGTAGAAGCAGTGGGAGACATCCGCAGTGCGGTCAGTCGGGCATTGGAAACGGCGGATTCAGAGGACGTTATTGCTGTCTCTTATACACATCTGACGCTGCCGACGATACTCCTTGTGTA
>CALZPS010000292.1 GCA_945827765.1 uncultured Lachnospiraceae bacterium
TGCCTGCTGGCTTTGATTTTGGTGCTGGCTGTTCATTCTGTGACGCTGCCGGGGGCGGCTGAGGGAGTCAGATTCTATCTGGTGCCGGATTTTTCCCGGATGAAAAAATGTGGGATTGGAAATGTGGTTTTCGGGGCGATGTCTCAGGCGTTTTTTACTTTGAGTATTGGAATTGGTTCGATGGCGATTTTCGGAAGTTATCTGGACAAAGACCGCTCGCTGACCGGAGAGTCGCTAAGCATCATGGCGCTGGATACATTTGTGGCTTTGCTGGCGGGTATGATTATCATACCGGCGTGTTTTTCCTTTGGTATAGAACCGGGAGCAGGTCCGTCGCTGGTATTTATTACTCTCCCCAATGTGTTCGGGCAGATGACAGGCGGAAGAATTTGGGCAACGCTGTTTTTCTTGTTTCTGTCTTTTGCGGCACTCTCGACGGTGATCGCCGTCTTTGAAAATATTATTTCTTTTGCCATTGATTTGTGGAATTTTAAGCGGAGAACGGCTGTGATGATGAATATTGTGCTGATTATCCTATTGTCCCTGCCTTGTGTTCTGGGATTCAATGTGTTGTCCGGGATACAGCCGTTAGGAGCAGGGAGTAATATTATGGATATGGAAGATTTTCTCGTCTCCAACAATTTACTGCCGCTTGGTTCACTGGTTTATCTGATGTTTTGTACCTCTGACAATGGATGGGGATGGAAACAGTTTATAAAGGAGGCGAACGCCGGGAAAGGGATGCATTTTCCTGAGAAAATACGTATTTATATGAAATATATACTCCCGCTGATCATAGCAGGAATTTATCTGAAGGGATATTGGGATACATTTTCCCCGTTGGGGCTTCATTATTTGATTCCGTGGATGCTCCTGGCATTTGGACTGCTTGCGTTGATCGGCTGGATTCGTTTGGCGGGAAAAAAGGTTACCCGTGAAAAGTAACGAAAAGAGAAAAATAAAAATTCACTTATGAGAGGAGTATGTACAGATGATAAGGATTCAGGAGTATAAAGGTCATATTCGCAATTGGAAGGCACTCTGCGCAGAGTTAGGAATCGATTCATCCATTTCCGGAGAGGAACGGGAGCGCGCAATTATGGTTCGTGCGTATGAGACATGGGGATATGACATGGCGAATCATATTTACGGTATGTTCGCCCTTGCGCTTTGGGATGAGGAAGAGAAAAAGCTGTTCTGTCTGCGGGATCAGTTCGGGACCAAACCGTTCTATTATTATGAGACGGCAGACGGGCGGCTCTTATATGGGACAAGCATCCGCGATATTATGGCACAGCCGGGATTTGAGAAGAAACTGAATGAGGAAATGCTGCAGATTTATTTGAGTCTGACTTATGTGGCGGGGGAAAATACATTTTTCCGGGGATTGAAAAAGCTGATGCCGGGACGCTATCTTGTGTGGCAGGATGGAAGGCTGGAGGTTACACGTTACTGGATGCCGCAGTTTCATGCGGATGAGAGTAAGTCACTGGAAGACTGGGCAGATGAGATACATTCTACGTTGACACAGATTATGACGGAAGTCAAGACGGAGGATGAGACGGCGGACTCCTTCCTTTCCGGAGGGGTGGATTCTTCCTACGTACTGGCAATGTCTGATGCAAGGATGACGGATTCCTGCGGTTATGAGGAGGAACGGTTTGACGAGTCCGGGCTGGCGGCACAGACCGCGGCAATTCTGGGACGGGAGAATTCCCGTTGCCTGATTACGCCGGAAGAGTATTTTGCAATCGTACCTTATGTGATGTACCATATGGAGCAGCCGCTGGGAGATGCCTCGGCAATCGCTTTTGCTATCGCCTGCCGGGCGACGGCGCAGCACACGAAACTTTGTTATTCCGGCGAGGGAGCGGATGAATTTTTCGGTGGATACAATATGTACCGCAATGCACAGCGTTATGGGGAAAACCTGAAGAATTTTTACGTCGGCAACACCAATATTATGAAAGAGGACGAGAAACAAAGAATCCTCAAACACTATGATCCGGATGTGCTGCCGATTGAAGTGGCGCGCAGCATTTATGAGGAGACAGAAGGGTTGGATCCGCTGACCATAATGTCAGATGTGGATATTCAGATCTGGCTTGAAGGAGATATTTATCTGAATGTGGATAAAATGAGTACGGCAGCGGGGCTGGAGATCCGGATGCCGCTCACCGACCTGCGCATTTTTGATATCGCGTCACGGATGCCGGCTAAATATAAAGTAAATGAAGAACAGAATAAAGTGGCTCTGCGCACAGCGGCGGCCAAGGTACTGCCGGAGGAAATCGCATTCCGCAAGAAACTGGGCTTTATCGTGCCGATTCGTATCTGGATGGCAGACGAACGATATAATCAGGATGTGCATGCAAAATTCAACAGTGAGACAGCAGCAAAATTTTTCCGCGTGGAGGAAATCAATGCCATTTTGGACGATTATCTTGGCGGTAATTCCGACAATTGGCGGAAAGTGTGGACCATTTATACGTTCCTCGTGTGGTATGATTGCTTTTTTGCTGATTTTGTATTAAAATGAGCTAAGGGACAAATGGACATACAAATACATGCTTGTATGTATTTGTATGTCTATGGGTCCCGCAAAACATGAGCAAGTAGCCATTTTTCGCAGAAAAATG
>CALZPS010000293.1 GCA_945827765.1 uncultured Lachnospiraceae bacterium
CTCATTAACCAGTGAGGAAGCAGAAATGTATTATAAAAAGTATTCTCAGCATTAATGTTCTATACGATGTTTCAGATAAAAGGATTGCGAGAGCACGAAGTGCGTAGCAATCCGTGACATCATGGGGTCAAAATGTCTTTTGCCCCCACATTCTAAATATACGGTTAAAATAGTTTTGGGGAGATATATATGAATCATAACAAATCTATATTGTTTTATATTTATTTGATAGCAATTGTCTTTTGGGTTGTTTTTATGACTTGGCTGTCGCACCAAAACGGGATGCAGACATATGAGACCAGCAGTGGTCTTGCTGAGAAACTGATGAATCTGTTTCATCTTGACATGGATATCGAAGTATTGAATAATATGCTGCGGAAAGCTGCTCATATTGTGGTATTTGCCGTATTGACAATTTTATTATTGCTGACGATTCGCACAGGAAAGCTGCCGCTTTGGATTGCGGCTTTTCCGTTTATCTGGAGCCTTATCGATGAACTCACGAAGCCGTTTATTCAGGGACGGCATTTTGCATGGTATGATGTTGGGCTAAATGAGGCAGGATGTCTAATCGGGGCAGCAGTGGCAGGATTGCTCTGGCTGTTCTTTGGCCGTTTGTCTTAACTGGATATCGGTTGCAGCTGGCAAGGTTACCCATGAAAAGTAACACTAAATTCTGGACTGGTATTTCTACCGGTTATATGTTACTGGAAACAATCTATAACGAACAGAAATCCGACTGGACGAGACCGCATCCAGTCGGATTTTTTTCCGAATGCCTGTGTGGAAAACATGGAATGTCATGCTGACCAAAATTTCGACAAAGCACAGATGATGATTGACATACCAAGTTTGTCAATATAGATGGCACTATTTCGGATCATATGTGACGAAAAGGCTTTTGACTCTCAACATCAAGTTAGTGATACGGCAGGCTGACATCTATTCCAAGTCAGCCTGCCGTTCTTTTACGTGTATCTTTTGATGGTCTCTTTCAAGACATATTTTTTGTCACTGTACCGGTCCACCAGATATTGGTTTGCCTGATGCTCGAGTTCATCGGAGAGAGGCGGCAATACCACATCATCCCCGTATTTTCGTTTGAGCGCCCGCTCCAGCAGATAATCGCAGACCTGCGGGTTCTTTGGCAGCAGAGGACCATGCAGGTAAGTGGCAATCACATTTTTGTAAACAACACCTTCGTAGCCGGATCTACCGGTGTTCCCCAATCCGAAGAAAACCTTTCCGAAAGGGGTGTGATTTCCGATATAGGTGCGTCCTCCGTGATTCTCAAATCCAACGACAGGCGTGTCAAACAAAGGACTGTTGAGAATAATATTGCGGATAAGGCGTTTGGGCTGCCATTCTGTCGTGATATCGAGAATACCGAGACCCTCAATCATTTTTTTCTCGGTTTTATAATAGTTTCCCAATAATTGATAACCGCCGCATACCGCCAAAACCACGCCGTCATTCTCAACATATGCTTTGAAATCTTCTCGGATGTTCTTTAAGTATTCACAGACAAGTTCCTGCTCGCGGTCAGACCCGCCGCCCAACAGAACAATGTCCAGCCTGGAAAAATCAATCTCGTCCCCGGAAAGGAAAGGAATCACTTCGGCCTCGATTCCACGCCATTCCAATCTTTTGCGGAAACATTGAATATTACCTCTGTCTCCGTATAAATTTAATAAGTCAGGATACAAATGTCCAATTGTCAGTTTCATATCAACTTATTCCTCCGTTGCATGATGTGCTGCAGTTTCACTTTCCAATGCAGTCAGTAAATGGTTTGTACGGTACAGTCCGGAGTAATTTACGATGACATACAGATTTTTTGTCCCGTTCTTTGTCAGGTCTAAAACCGATGCGCGCAAATCCGTGGTTGAGCCGCAGGAAATGTCCTCGTATTTCAGCCGAAGTCCCATGTCGTGCTTGCGTGTTCCGGCCGTGAGGATGGTTTGTGCGTGTGAATCGGCAAGATACTGAAAATCCACATCCCACAGCCAGGAAATATCTTCTCCATCCTGATAGGTGTCATTAATCTGAATAATGATATCTTTCGGGCGTTCATCTTTTAATACCAAAGAAATCTTCTGCTGGAATCCTATCGGATTCTTTGCCAGATGGAGCTGCACCCGCGCACCGTTGATACAGAAAATGCTTTCCCGCTTATTGCCGTAATCAAATTGTTCTATTGTTGTTTTAAAACCGGATACATCCGTTTCCAGAGCCTTAAGGGCAGCGTAGGCAGACAATGTATTATAAATATTATAAGGTGTGCGCGCAGAGGAATGAATCATTACTCCGTCAATGGAAAAATCGTATACTTCATCATGCAGCAAGATATCGGTTGCCGTATAATCCGGAACGGGATGAGCAAGTCCACAGTTCGGGCAGTGGTAGATACCAAGTTGTCCATAATGGAAAAAATCATATTCCAATTTTTTGCCGCAGTGCCGGCAGAAAATACTTTCGCGGATTTCCGAACGGGAAATGTCATCAAATATCTGTTCGCTGATTCCATAGGTGATATAAGGATTTTCTCCTTCCATTGCCAGTGTGTAAGACAGGACATCGTCACAGTTGATGACTACTTTTGTTTTTGGTACACTG
>CALZPS010000294.1 GCA_945827765.1 uncultured Lachnospiraceae bacterium
AAAGAAGACGGTGGCTGCGGTTATAAACTCGAAAAATATTTTAGCATATTTCCGTGGTCCTCGGACTTCGACTAACATCAGATAAGCAGATACATTCAAATATATTTTTCCCTCCTTTCAGGGACTGGGCAGAGTAGTCAATCAGGTGCAGGTTGGTGACTTTGCATCAGTCCTTTTTTTATCAGATAGAAAACTTTGTTTCCCATATGATAAGAAACCCTCAGGGGATCGCACTGCGGCGGAAAGGAGCTGTGTCGCTAAAGCGACCCGCCGCAGACGGGGAATCTCGCAAGTGAGATGCTTTGTTTTCTGTATTTTTTGATGGATGGCAACTAACAATTGACGAATCAAATCTTTTCCGCTACAATAGCAATTATTGAAAAAGAAAAAACAAACAAAGAAAAGAGGAATAGGACAATGGCAAATCCAATTGTTACATTTGAAATGGAAAACGGTGATATTATGAAAGCAGAACTGTATCCGGAGATTGCTCCGAATACAGTGAAGAACTTTATCTCTCTTGTTAAAAAAGGATATTATGACGGACTTATTTTCCACCGTGTTATCCGTGGATTTATGATTCAGGGCGGCTGCCCGGACGGAACCGGCATGGGTGGCCCGGGATATCAGATCAAAGGAGAATTTGCCCAGAATGGTTTCAAAAACGAATTGAAACACGACCCGGGTGTACTTTCCATGGCACGTGCGATGCATCCGGATTCTGCGGGCTCTCAGTTTTTTATCATGCACGAGAAATCCCCGCATCTGGACGGCGCATACGCAGCATTCGGAAAAATTACCGAAGGTATGGATGTGGTGAATAAAATTGCAGAGACAGCAACGGATTATCGCGATAAGCCGCTTGAAACACAGCGGATGAAAAAAGTGACTGTGGATACATTTGATGTAGCATATGACGAGCCGGAAAGAGTATAAGGCAGCCGGAACGTTTTGATGTGGTGAAACGTCGTATCAGCCGGGTTTATGATGACTGGATAGTAGATGACGGAGGGCTTTTTATGGAAATGATACAGGCGCAGGAGCTTGTTTATGAATATGAACAGCGTGACGATGAAGGAAATGTCATCGGTATGAACAAGGCATTGGATGAGATTAATTTACATGTGCAGCCGGGGCAGTTTGTGGCAATCCTCGGACACAACGGTTCGGGGAAATCGACGCTGGCCAAGCATATGAATGCGATTCTGACGCCCACCGGCGGTACGATGTGGGTCAATGGACGAGACACGAAAAATCCGCAGGAACTGATGAATGTGCGCCAGTCGGCCGGTATGGTCTTTCAGAATCCTGACAATCAGATTATCGGAACAGTTGTGGAAGAGGATGTAGGATTTGGCCCGGAAAATCTGGGTGTGCCTACGGAAGAAATCTGGCAGCGTGTGGAGGATAGCCTGCGTTCGGTGGGGATGCTGGAATACCGGGAGCATTCCCCGAACAAATTATCCGGCGGGCAGAAACAGCGCGTGGCAATTGCGGGAGTGATAGCCATGGAGCCTGGCTGCATCGTGATGGATGAACCGACAGCTATGCTGGATCCAAACGGAAGAAAAGAAGTGCTGCGCACAGTTCAGGAATTGCGCAAACGGAAAAACGTAACCGTGATTTTGATTACGCATTATATGGACGAGGTCATTGATGCGGATATGGTTTACGTGATGGACAGCGGACATATCGTGATGCAGGGAACACCAAGAGAGATTTTCAGCCGTGTCGAGGAACTGAAAAAATACCATTTAGATGTGCCGCAGGTGACGATGCTGGCGGAAGAACTAAGAAAACGAGGAATGAACATTCCGAAAGGAATTCTGCGCAGAGAAGAATTGGTGGAGGCAATATGTCGATTAAATTAGAACATCTCAATTATATATATAGCCCTCAGACTGCATACGAAAAGCAGGCTTTAAAAGATGTTTCGCTGGAAATTCCGCAAGGGCAGTTTATGGGTATAATCGGGCATACAGGTTCCGGAAAATCTACACTGATTCAGCATTTGAACGGACTGGTAAAAGCAACCTCTGGTACGATTTATTATAATGGGGAAAATATTTACGCGGATGGGTATGATATGAAAGCTCTGCGCAGTCAGGTGGGATTGGTGTTCCAATATCCGGAACACCAGTTGTTTGAGGTGGATGTTTTTTCCGATGTTTGTTTCGGACCCAGAAATCAAGGGCTGTCGAAAGAAGAGTGCGAGGCGAGGGCATACAAAGCGCTAGAACTGGTTGGTTTCCCGGAAAAATATTATCGCCAGTCTCCGTTTGAACTTTCCGGCGGCCAAAAGCGGCGTGCAGCAATAGCCGGTGTACTGGCAATGGAACCGAAAGTACTTGTGTTGGACGAACCGACGGCAGGACTTGACCCACAAGGGCGTGATGATATCCTCGACCAGGTGAAATATTTGCATGAACAGACAGATATGACGGTGATTTTGGTCTCGCACAGCATGGAAGATATTGCACGATATGTAGAGCGGATCATAGTGATGAACCATGGTGAAAAGATGTTGGACGGTACGCCGAAGGAAGTGTTTGCCCATTATAAAGAACTGGAAGCGGTCGGATTGGCAGCACCTCAGGTGACATATGTGATGCA
>CALZPS010000295.1 GCA_945827765.1 uncultured Lachnospiraceae bacterium
TTTCGCCCACTCTTTTTCACCTGCTGTCCGCCCAATGTATAATATCCGTCCGGCATTCCGCAGCTTTCCGTAGAATCACTGATCAGCACGACATGCTCGTCATCAAACATCTGAAATACATTGCGCACGGCTGCCGGATGCAAATGCATCCCATCGCTGATGATTTCCACAAATACCTCTTTTTGCTCCGCTGCCGCACCGATGATGCCCGGATTCCTGTGATGATATGGATTCATGGCATTGAACAGATGTGTGACATGATTGGCTCCTGCCGAAAATGCCGCCTCCGCCTGCTTATAATCCGCCACCGAATGTCCCAGTGATATGTTCACCTGCCCTGCCGCCCTGCGTATAAATTCCAGATTTCCGGGCTGTTCGGGTGCTGTCGTAACGATTTTAATCTGTCCGCCGCTCACTTCATTCAGCCGACGAAACATCTCATAATCTGCAGGAATGATATCTGCCGGATTCTGCGCTCCGCATTTTTCTTTGGCCAGAAACGGGCCCTCCATATGAATCCCCACGATTCTGGCCATCCCCATATTCTTTTCTTCCTTCTGCGCTTTGGACACAGTGGCAAAAATTTCCGCCAGTCTCTTCTCAGGCAAAGTCATAGAGGTCGGGCAAAACGATGTAATTCCCTGCCGAAATTCATAGCTTGCAATCATTTTGAGTCCGTCCACATCGCCATCACAAAAATCATGTCCCATTGCCCCATGCGTATGTACATCGACCAGCCCGGGGATGACATACAGGCCGACGGCATCAATCACCTGCTCTTCCTGCAAAGTATTGCGCCCGCTCTGCAAAATATTCTGTTCCTTCAAAACGATGTTCTGTTTCTTCTGCTCAGTGTATGAATCTTCTCCCACCGCTTTCACCAGTCCGTCTGCGGTAAAAAGCGTCGTCCGGTGAAAAGCGCCGTCCGCCAAAAATACGGTTCCGTTTTTGATAATCATGCGGTATCTCTCTCATTTACTATTCTGCTTACCAATACCTTTCCGCCCTATACTCTTATCTTTCAATATCACATCAGGGAAAGTGCCTCTTCGTCTCCGACCAAAATCACGTCCGGGTGAAGCTGCAGTACCGATGCCGGAACCTGCGGGGTAATCGGTCCGCAAAATGCATCTCTCACAGCCTGCGCTTTTGCCTTGCCGGATGCTATCAACAAAATTGTCTTCGCCTGCATGATAGACTGGATGCCCATCGTATAAGCCGCCGTCGGAACCTTGTCAAGAGAAGAGAAAAATCTGGCGTTTGCCTCCCGGGTATTTTCGGTCAGCCGCACCTCATGCGTACCTTTGGCAAAACTCTCCGCCGGTTCGTTAAATCCGATATGCCCGTTATTGCCGATTCCCAAAAGCTGCAGGTCGATACCACCCATTCCGGCAATCACCTCGTCATAGCGTGCACATTCTCCGTCGGCATCCTCATTGAGACCGTTCGGTACATTCGTATTCTCTTTCGCAATATTGATTTTAGAAAACAGATTTTCGTTCATAAAATTCACATAACTCTGCTCATCTCCCGCACCAAGTCCTTTATATTCATCCAGATTTACCGTGCGTACGGCTGCGAAATCCAAATCTCCCACCCGATACTGCCCGACAAGACACTCATATGCACCTATCGGGGATGAGCCGGTCGCCAATCCCAGTACACAGTCCGGTTTCAGCATTACCTGCGCTGCGATGATATTTGCCGCCCGCCGGCTCATTGCCTCATAATCCTTTTCTTTGTAAATACGCATTGCATTTTCCTCCTGATTTGTTTTCTATACTAAATACTATATCTGTTTTAGCGCACAGTTGCAAGTGTTCTGCATAATTGTGAAAGTGAAATCAGAAAAAGACCGGTTTCAAACAAAGAAACGGCCTTTTCTGAAAGTACTTTCAATATTATTATTTCTATGATACCAGGGTCAAAAGGTCTAAGCCCACATGAGCTTGCTCATAGGTGGGTGAAAGACCTTGGGAACCGCCCCGATATGAGCATAAAAGTGGGATAATCATCCCACGATATGCGAATGTCGGGTAGGATTGTGGGAGTGCAAAGCACGAAACAATCCGTAGGTATCATAGTTGGGGGCTTTTGACCCCAACGTCATTTCTATAATACAATGTCATCAACGGAACACTTTCTTCTTACAGCCTGGATACCCTTCTCCAGAATATCTCAAAGTCAGCAAACTCCGGCAGATAGATGTCCGCCGCCTCCCATATTTTCTTAAGATTATTATCGCTGGATTTGTCGTAGACCGCAACAACCGAAAAGCCTGCTTTCTTCGCTGTCTGGATTGCGTGATATGCATCTTCAAAAACCAGAACTTCCGACGGTTCCAAATCCATCTGCAGTGCCGCCCCCAAAAAAACATCCGGGCTGCGCTTGTCTACTCCCATCTCCGTGCAGGTCATAATACCTTCAAACAGGGAAGCAATTCCCAGACGCTTAAATGCAGCCTCTACCATTTTTCTCTCTCCTGCTGTAGCTACCATCATCGGCAGTTTCCGCTCGTGAAATTCCATCAAATACTCGCGCACACCGTTTTTCAGCGGAACACGTTCTTCGTAGAATTCCATCACCTGCTCCTCAATTCCCGCAATAATAT
>CALZPS010000296.1 GCA_945827765.1 uncultured Lachnospiraceae bacterium
TATTGGATAACCTGTTCCAGACCTGCCATTATGGAATAGCCGCCGTTGTTAGGATTTGCACGGAAGAAGACATCAAATACGACTGTGTCATTTTCCTGCGTCTTGAAATAGCCCTGCATCATGGTCAGCTCGTACAGGTCTGTTAATAAGGTTAGATTGCGTGTGTTCATGAGGAAGCCTCCTTATTGGTTTGTATGCGGATGTCTAGACTAATGCCGCATTTTTGTTAATTGTTTCCTGAATGATATTCTGTACATAATCACCGATATGTTTCTTGGTTTCCGCATCCAGTTCGTTTGGATAAATCGGTTTGCCATATTCGATGATGACGTGCGTCCGGCGTACAAACGGCATATGCGCCTCAAAAATGTCTGCCATATTGTTGATGGAAACAGGTATGATGGCACAGCCTGTCTTGGTGGAAATTTTGAATGCCCCGTCCTTGAAATCGAGCATGCTCAGTTCCTCGCCTTTGTTTCGTGTCCCTTCCGGGAAAATCCAGATGGAAATACCATTTTTAATCTGTTCAATTGCAGTCATGATTGTCTTCAGTCCGGCACGTGCATTCGTCCTGTCAAGGAACAGACAGTAGAGATATTTCATCCAGACGGAAAGCAGAGGAATCTTTTCCATTTCTTTCTTGGAAACAAATCCGGTCAGCCGTTTGCAGCGTGCATAAGTAACCACGATATCAAAGTAGCTGCGGTGGTTGCCGACAAAAAGTACCGCCTCATCCGAAATGTTTTCCTCGCCTATCACGTCCAGTTTGACACCGGTCATGGCAATGATGACTTTGAAAGCCCATTGCACAATGCGCAGGGAACTGATATCTTTTTTTTGCCGGTCAAATTTTCCGATAATCCATTCAATGAAAAAGAGTGGAATGCTGCAGATTAAAAACAGAATTAAAAATGTAGCGATACATATTAATCGAATCATTGGTAAATCCTCTTTTCCTTTTTATTACGTTTCATTATTCAAGCTGTCCGACAAATGAGCCTGACGTCGATTTCTTCGTGCTTCGTAATCCCAAAAGCGACTAAAATGTATTTTATGTCCATTTGTCCTCCGGCTCATTATACTAAATTACGCAGAAAAAGACAATGGAGAAATCAGATTCATGCATAAACTTCCCCGCCTCTTAATAGATTGTAAGTAAATTAGTACTTTCAGGATGCAACTATGGGCAATCCCAAAACATATCCGAACCATTTCAAAAGAATCAGAGTGACATCGCTCTGCGGTATTTTACTGGCAGTCCTTCTGGCTGCCGTGTTTTTGCCTGCCTGTGTCAGCCGAATACAGAAGACGGAAAAACTTCGGGATTTATCCTTTGAGGTGCTGTCAAAAGAGGATGTACCGGAGGAATTTGCCAATATTATCGAGCAGAAAAAGGATTGCCCTTTCCGACTGACTTATACGGATGGAGAGTTCCTCTATCTTGCGGAAGGGTACGGAGCACAACTAAAAACCGGGTACAGCGTGTCTGTGACAGAGTTGTATGAGACAGCCGAGGCCATATACCTGCATACCAGTCTGCTGGGACCGCCGCGGGGCGAGAAGACGGAAGAAATCACGACATTTCCTTATGTGGTGATTAAGCTTGAGGCAATTGATAAGACTGTGGTGTTTGATTAAAGGAGGAGTTTATGGAACTGATACAGAAACGGATTCATTATATGCAGGAGGGCAGGCGCACTTTTGACCAGTTTTATCTGGATGAGGATATCAATGTGCCGGATGCCAAAGAAGATGTGGGGCTTATCGTACAAGGGCAGGCCTCTGTGAAAGTAGAGGATATCCGCCCGGTGGAAAATTATCTGCGGGTGGCGGGAAAATTGTACTATCAGATTCTTTATATTACAGATACGTCAGAGCATCGGCCGGCGGCACTGGAAGGAACTTTGCCGTTCGAGGAAATGGTCTATATTGACAGTGGAGAGCAGGAGCAGTTTTATATAGAGAATGCCCGCACGGAATTTACTCCGTCGCTGGTACATTCCCGCAAAATAAGTGTGCGTGCAATGCTTGAGCTGGAAATAGGGAGAGAAATCTTAAGCGATGAAGAAACGACCACGGATGTAGAATCTAAGATACCGGTGTATAAAAAAATGAAACAAATTGCGCTGCTTGGTCTACATACCACAAAGAAGGATACCTACCGCATCAAAGAGGAAATCACCTTGCCGGGAACGAAGGAGAGCATCGGACAAATGTTGATGACCGATGTCAAAAGCCGCCGGTTGGAAATTCGCGTGCAGCAGGATGAACTGCTCCTGCAGGGAGAACTTTTACTATTTTGTATGTATCTGTCTGAGGACGGGAAGACAGACTGGCTGGAACAGAGCATTCCCTACACGGGCCGTATTGCCTGCAGCGGGGTGGAAGACGGGATGTATTATCATGTACAGCAGTCTTTGTCCGACACCTTGATTGATATCCGTCTGGATGAAGACGGAGAAATGCGTGTGCTGGGCGTGGAGGCTACGCTTGGGCTGAAGATGAATATTTACCGGGAAGATCATATGGAACTGTTGGAAGACATGTATTCTCTGGAGCAGAAGTGTAACTTTGAGACAAGAGATGC
>CALZPS010000297.1 GCA_945827765.1 uncultured Lachnospiraceae bacterium
ACAACAATTTCTGTAAGCCCCTCAGTATAGACGTTCTTCAAATCTGTGATATACGCTCTGGGAGCAGCCTCCAGACAGGAAAAGCAGGTTCGGCTCCCTGCTGTCTGCTTTAATTTAAAAAACCGTTTCTGCAACAGTTCAATTTCTTCCCTTATCCTATCAAACGCGGCATCCTTGGCATTGGTACGCAGGATAAGTCCATATTCTTCATTTCGAAACATTTCCATCCATGTTTTCCATTCTTCTCTCTGAGCCTTCGGAATCTTGGATGAGATTCCGATTTTCGTATTGCCGCTGGTCAAGACAACAAAACGGCCTGTGAGACTGATATTACTGCTTACTGTCGGCGCTTTGGTCTTTACAGCCTCGCGGCTGATCTGCACAATCAGTTCATCTCCGACACACAACTCTTTTTTACCGACTTTTTTTGTGAACATGGCATGAGCAGCCTGACTGAGATCATAATAACAATAGACACCGCCTATATCAATAAAAGCCGCGCCGATGTTGGCAACAATATTGTATACTTTTCCGATATAAATATCGCCAAGAGTCATTTTCGGGACTTCGGAATCTGTCTGATAGGTGCAATGGATTTCCGTAATCTGTCCTTCTTCCATCAACCATGTCCAGACATATCCGTCCTCTTTTGTCATCAGAATTTTACGTTCCATGTTTATAAGACCTCTTTCCCGAGAGATTCTAATGTAACCAGCTTTCTGTCTCCTTCACTGCCCACATCCGCATACATTTCCAGACGGTGATAGGTCAGTTCCATATCTTCCTGAGATATCCCTGCATATTTGCAGAATGCCTGCATCACAAGTTCAGGCTTGAGATTTTCCACACTGCCTGCGGCAAGCTGCATAAAGACAGCGTCCTCTGACATCGAGAGATGATATATCAGGGGCTTGATATTGACCAATTTCTCACTCCGCTTGGTCTGTTTCATCACCGTAATCTCGTCCTGAGCGTAGAAAGCCTCCAGTTGTTTTTCTGTTCCTTCCGGGTAACTGCCGTTCTTAACACGTACCAGATAATCAGCCCCCGCCACAATCGCCATGGCTGTCATTTTCTTTTCACTTGATATTTCCCGGAAACTGATAACCTCAATCTCCGGGACACAAACAGCGTTCATCCTGCGGATTGCTTCGGCACCGGAAATCGGTTTTGCAAGCTCGATATCGACATACTCTCCTTCACTGGGCAGTCCAATACCTAGAGGACTCGCAAAAGACATGATCATATGTGGACTGTAGCCGCCGGTAAAGGCGATTGGAATGCCTGCACGGCGCATGACTTTCTGAAAATATCTCATGACATCGAGATGCCCGATAAAGCGGAGTGCCCTGGTCTTTTTAAATTTCATTCTTATCTTCATAACAGACTCCTCCTCCAAAAGCGGCAGCTCCGCAGCCTGAACACTGCTGACGACAATTCGGGGTAACTTCGCCTTTCATTGCACGTTCCCATTCTCTTTTCAAAAACTGTTTGCTGACTCCGATGTCGATGAAATCCCAAGGGAAAAGCTCGTCCAGGGAACGAGGTCGGAGTGTATAAAAGTCCGGATTGATTCCGGTGTTTTCAAATGCCTGCAGCCACAACTCATTGTGGAAACTTTCAGTCCACGAATCATACAGGCATCCCAAACGATAAGCCTCTTCAATAACCTTCGACGTGCGGCGGTCTCCGCGCGCAAACACGCCCTCCAGAACAGTCTCATCCGCCTCATGCCAGTTGTATTTCAGGCTTTTGCGGTTCAATTGCTGCATAAATTCATGTTTCACGACCGCTGCGCGGTGCACATACTCCTCCGCGGTGCACATCGCTGCCCATTGGAACGGTGTGAATGGTTTTGGTACAAAGAACGAGGAACTGGCAGTAATCTGACATTTTCCATTTCTCTTGTCTTTCGGAATTTCATAATAGCGTCTGGCCACACGGTCGGAAAGTCTCGCGATTTCCTTCATGTCTTCTTCTGTCTCGGTCGGCAGCCCAAGAATAAAATATAGTTTCACCTTCGTCCAGCCGCCCTCAAAAGCCTGTCCCGCACCAGTCAATATATCTTCTTCTGTCAATCCTTTGTTGATGACATTGCGCATACGCTGACTGCCTGCTTCCGGTGCGAAAGTCAGACTGCTTTTGCGGATATCTTGTACTTTACTCATGACGTCCAAAGAAAATGCATCAATACGAAGAGACGGCAATGAAATGTTGATGGCTTTATCCTGAAATTCAGTGATGAGGAAATTGACCAGTTCTTCCAGTTTGGAATAATCACTGGAACTTAATGAACTGAGTGATATTTCTTCATGCCCGGTTCCGTTAAGCATTGCCCTTGCGTATTCTTTCAAAACCTCCACATCCCGCTCTCTCGTCGGACGGTAAATCATTCCGGCCTGACAGAACCTGCAGCCGCGGATGCAGCCACGCTGGATTTCCAGCACTACCCGGTCCTGTGTTGCTTTAATATAAGGTACGACAGGTTTCATCGGATATGACGCGTGGGTAATATCTGTCTCTTATACACATCTGACGCTGCCGACGATACTCCTTGTGT
>CALZPS010000298.1 GCA_945827765.1 uncultured Lachnospiraceae bacterium
CCAGTTGCTGGCGACCGCATACACTTTTTTAGAATACTTGTATTCCAGAATAACTTAATTCAAGAATAAAGGGTCTGACAACTTATGTCAAGCCCTAATAAAACTGAATTTAGTCTTCAGTACGGAATTTAAGTTTACAAGTTTACAAGCGGAATTTACCTTTTCATTCAACCGAACATATAACAAGCATCCTGATAAAGAGCTAGTCCGACAAGAGCAGATTCATCTTCATACCATGCACTACAACTATTATCGTTGTGAGAACAATTTGCTTTGTCGCAAAGAATATATGCACAATCCGTTTCAAAATCATAGTATTTTATATTGCTATTTTCGGCATAAAGTATCCCATAATCGGTAACGCAGTATGCTTTGTTTGCCGCGTCGACACCGTAGACACGCGTTTCTGTGGGAGATGTCTTGATAGTGTGTTCTGGAATCGTTTCTTGCTTTTTATTACAAGAACAACAGAAAAAAATGACAAATAAAAATATGAAAAATAGAGTATAATAGCGATTTTTTGACATAACCATTCTCCCTTTATTGATATGTGAATATATTGAATAATGTCCATCCTTGCTGCTGCAATTTTATCATTACCGTTGCAGAGGACAGAGTTGATAGTTTTATCGCATCAATCAATGATTGTGCAAAATGTACAATAAAGTCGACCTTTTTGTTGTAAATTCAGTATATCATACAAAATGGAAACTATCAACAAAACTACATCGAACTACAATACATTGAAAAACAAAAGTGAAAACAAAGTATTTTCTTTTCTTTGCGGTAAATCCGGATTATGATAATACTGTTGTATTCCCAAAATCTTTTCTTCGTGTTATAATGTCCGTAAAGGGCAAAGTCAGATGTGCGGAGCCTTGTCTGCCATGCAGAGCATGAGCAGGCGGGGCTCTTATATATTCAGGAAACAAATTGGACGAAAACGTATCATAGAGCGTCAAAAGATACAATGCGATTGAGAAAAGGAGGAACATATCATGCCAAAGTACATCATGGCGCTGGATGCAGGCACGACCAGTAACCGCTGCATCCTGTTTAATGAGAAAGGACAAATCTGCAGTATGGCGCAGAAAGAGTTCACCCAGTATTTCCCACAGCCGGGCTGGGTGGAGCACGATGCATCGGAAATCTGGTCGACCCAGCTTGCGGTTGCCAGAGAGGCGATGAATCAGCTGCACGTATCCGCGTCGGAAATCGCTGCTATTGGTATCACAAATCAGCGGGAGACGACGATTGTGTGGGATAAGAATACCGGGAAACCGATTCATCACGCGATTGTCTGGCAGTGCCGCCGCACCTCACAGTATTGCGACAGCCTGAAAGAAAAAGGGCTGACGGAGAAATTCCGGGAAAAGACCGGATTGGTGATTGACGCTTATTTTTCCGGCACGAAGGTAAAATGGATACTGGACAATGTGGAAGGCGCCAGAGAACGGGCAGAGCGCGGCGAGCTTTTGTTTGGTACGGTGGAGACATGGCTGATTTGGAAACTGACCAAGGGAGCCGTACATGTGACGGACTATTCCAATGCCTCCCGTACAATGCTGTTCAATATCAATACGCTGCAGTGGGATGATGAGATTCTGGCGGAACTGAATATTCCGAAATGTATGTTGCCGCAGGCAAAGCCGTCCAGTGAGATTTACGGGGAGAGCGACCCTACCTTTTTCGGCGGGCGGATTCCGATTTCCGGGGCGGCGGGAGACCAGCAGGCGGCGCTGTTCGGACAGACCTGTTTTGAGAAGGGCGAGGCAAAGAATACATACGGCACAGGGTGCTTCTTGTTGATGAATACAGGAGAGCAGCCGGTATTTTCCAAAAACGGACTGGTGACAACTATTGCGTGGGGCATTGACGGAAAGGTGAACTATGCGTTGGAAGGATCGATTTTTGTGGCGGGTGCGGCAATCCAGTGGCTGAGAGATGAACTGCGGCTGATTGACAGTGCATCCGATACAGAATATATGGCGCAGAAAGTGAAGGATACCAACGGCTGCTATGTAGTTCCGGCATTTACGGGGCTGGGTGCGCCGCATTGGGATCAATATGCCCGTGGGGCAATTGTCGGTTTGACACGGGGAGTGAATAAATATCATATCGTGCGGGCAACCTTAGAATCACTGGCATATCAGGTCAATGACGTGTTAAGCGCCATGAAAGCGGACTCGGGTATGGAACTGGCAGCTTTGAAAGTGGATGGCGGGGCGAGCGCCAATAATTTTCTGATGCAGACGCAGGCGGATATCAGCAACGCACCGGTAAACCGCCCGCAGTGTGTGGAGACGACGGCGATGGGGGCGGCTTATTTAGCAGGATTGGCAGTCGGATATTGGAAAAACAAGGAAGATGTCATCCAGAACTGGGCGATTGACCGTACATTTGCCCCGGCGATTGAGGAAGAAAAACGGAAAGAAATGATTCAAGGCTGGAATCGGGCGGTGAAATGCTCCTACGGCTGGGCGAAAGAGGATGAATGATGTTTGGTTACGTTACAATCTGTGAACCGGAACTGAAAATGAAG
>CALZPS010000299.1 GCA_945827765.1 uncultured Lachnospiraceae bacterium
CTACACAAGGAGTATCGTCGGCAGCGTCAGATGTGTATAAGAGACAGCTCTCGCTACTGATCAGGCTGGACGTATTGCAAAACTGATTTATGGCAGCCCGGAGCTAAATGGAAATGTCACGGTCGGTATGTATGTCGGCGGTTTTGACTCCGCATCCGGCAGAGTTATGGGAGAAGATTCTGTCATCACGGATCGTGAGACTATGCGCTCCGCTCCTCCCGATATTTTGATGACCAACTACAAAATGCTGGACTATCTGCTTGTTCGTCCTGGTGATGCACCACTTTGGGAGGACAACAGACCGGATACGCTAAAATACATAGCAGTCGATGAACTACATACCTTTGACGGCGCACAGGGTACAGATCTTGCGTGCCTGCTTCGTCGTCTGAAAGCAAGGCTCTACACGCCGCAGGGCTATCTCTGCTGCATCGGCACATCCGCAACGATGGGTTCAAAAGATTCTGCCGATGGCATCCGTGAATTTGCAGAAAAGGTATTCGGGGAGCCTTTTGAAAAGGATGCTATCGTTACCGAGGACCGTCTCTCTGCCATGGAGTTCTTTGCAGGATATGAACCGACGGATTTCACCGTGCCGACCCAAGAGCAGATGGAGGCGCTGAACCAGCTTGTCAATGAGGATAACGAGCGGGATTATCTGAACACAGCCGCGAAGGCATGGCTGACCACTGCTCCGGCAGAGGATATGACAACGCCCGAGGCTCGTCTTGCTTTGGGAAAGCTGCTGATGTCGCACAGCTTCTGTCAGAATATGCTTATGCTGATGGACGGCAATTATATGCAGGCATCTTACATAGCGGACGAGTTGTCGACCAGATATCCACAAATAAAAGAACTTATCGATCCTATCGCCGCAGTCAATGCACTGCTGGCTTTGATTTCCCACGCCCGTATAGGAACAGAAGACAAACTGCGTCCTTTCCTGACGGTTCAGATTCAGTTGTGGTTCCGTGAACTCCGCCGTCTTGTTGCCAAGGTTGCAAAGGGTGAAGACATTTCCTACGCTCTTTCTTCGGATCTGAACGAAAGTCAGGCAAAGCATTATCTGCCGGTAGTCAACTGCCGCGATTGTGGAGAAACCGGATGGGTATCTCTTAAAAACGAGCGTGGTGGTGTGGAAATTACCGATATCCGGACATTCTATAATCTGTACTTCCGCTGCGACAGCAAGGTCATTATGATGTTCCCTCACAGCCGTGAAGATAATCTTCCGTACAACATGGCTCGTGGTGACCTCTGCCCGGAATGCCTGCATCTGAATATTACCGAAAACGACACGGATGAATGCGAATCCTGCGGAAGTGCAAAGCCCATCCCTATTGTTTTTCCGATTGCACAGAACACCACTGGTTCCAAAGATAACAAGCAGTTTGTATGCCCATTCTGCGGAAGCAGACGTGGTCTTGCCTTGATGGGTGTCCGGAGTGCGACAGCCATCAGCGCAAGCATTTCTCAGCTCTTCGCATCCCAGTTCAATGATGATAAAAAAACGCTTGCATTCTCAGATAACGTGCAGGATGCTGCGCATCACGCAGGTTTCTTCAATGCCCGGACCTGGCGTTTCGGCCTTCGCAGTGCAATTCAGCGGTATGCCCAAAACGGCGGTGACGGGAAGTCCCTTGAAGAATTCCAAAATGGCTTTATTGACTACTGGAAATCGCAGTGGACTACAGAAGAATATGTTGGCAGACTGATTGCTCCGAATATGGTCTGGATGAAGGCATATGAAGATATGACTGAGTCTGGCGTATTTGGAACAGGCAGACTTGAGAAGAAACTGCTGAAAGATATTGAACAGCGCTCAAAGTATGAGATCATGCTAGAATACGGTCTCTCCAGCCGAATCGGGCGTACTCTCGAAAAATCAGGGTGTTCCACGCTTGCGTTTGACACTGCTGAAATTGAAAAAATTGCTGCCGTTGTTCAGGAACGTGTAATAAATGAACTCGGCGCACTTACAAAAACGGATATCAGCTTCTTTAAACGCATGGTTTTGGGATATGTCAATATCATGCGTCAGAACGGAGCTTTTGATGACCGTGCCTTTGATATATACTCTGGCACCGGGCAGTCCTTTGACCTGTCAAATAACCAGAAAACGAAACGAGATTGGATGCCGGGAGTCCAGACTGGACGTAATACTCCGAGGTTTATTTATGTTCCGTCAAAGCCGGGACAGCGCATAGGCGCATTTGACCAAGTAACCTCTCGCAAGTATACAGACTGGCTTTCTGGCTGCACGGACGAGTTCCTTATCGGAGAAGGTGTATTTGACGATGTCGCGCTTATCATCTTCGATGAATTGAAGAAAGCCGGCATCATTGTCCAGCTTCCGGGGAATCCCGATTTCACGGTTTGGGCATTGAGTAAAAAGCACATTTTTGTAACTACAGCGGTCAAACAATTTGTCTGTGACGATTGCGGCACCATGATGTCCGTTGCAGCGGAGAATGCAGATACTGTCTCTTATACACATCTCCGAGCCCACGAGACCGTACTAGATCT
>CALZPS010000300.1 GCA_945827765.1 uncultured Lachnospiraceae bacterium
ACACAAGGAGTATCGTCGGCAGCGTCAGATGTGTATAAGAGACAGATATGGGACAAGGCGCTTTGGGAAGAGCAGAGTATGGTCAGCGAGGAAGAATTGGATGCAATTGCTGAACGAATCAGAGGAGTATAACGTGGAGAAGTTCAGTGTTCTGCTGAATTGATGCGGTGATTTATACAAAGCAGGAGGCGCTTATGGCATTTAAGCACACATCAGTATTACTAAAAGAGACGGTAGACGGTCTGGCAATAAAGCCTGACGGCATCTACGTGGACGCAACACTGGGTGGCGGAGGACATGCTTACGAAGTTCTCAAAAGACTCGGAGATAAGGGGAGACTTGTAGGAATAGATCAGGACGAGGCTGCAATCGAGGCAGCAGGTGAACGACTGCGTGAGTTCGGGGACAGGGTCACAATTATCCGCAGTAATTATTGTGATATGAAGTCACAGCTAAAGTCGGCCGATATTGAAAAAGTCGATGGGATCGTGCTCGATCTGGGCGTATCATCTTATCAGCTGGATACGGCAGAGCGTGGATTCTCCTATCGGATGGATGCACCTTTAGACATGAGGATGGATCAGAGACAGCAGATGACGGCGAAGGATATCGTCAATACCTACAGTGAAACGGAGTTGTTCCGCATCATACGTGATTACGGCGAGGATAGATTCGCGAAGAATATCGCCAAACACATCGTGCAGGAGCGAACAAAAAAAACAATCGAGACAACAGGACAGTTGAGTGAGATTATCAGTCATGCGATTCCGATGAAGATTCAAAAGACTTCCGGGCATCCGGCAAAACGGACTTTTCAGGCGCTGCGCATTGAATTGAACCATGAGCTGGATGTGCTGAAAAATTCTCTTGATGAGATGATAGGGCTTTTAAATCCCGGCGGTCGGATTTGCATCATCACGTTTCATTCACTGGAAGACAGAATCGTAAAGAGCGCATTTCGCAAGAATGAGAACCCATGCGTATGCCCGAGTCATTTTCCGGTCTGTGTATGTGGAAATGTCTCGAGGGGATGTGTGATTACGAAAAAGCCGATTCTTCCGGGCGAGGAAGAGTTGAAGGATAATAGTCGCGCAAAGAGCGCAAAACTAAGGATATTTGAACGTAGAGAAGAAACGGGAGTATAGAATCATAGATTCGCCGGGGAGGGGAGACCCCGGTGAAACGAGAAAGGGGAGACAAACATGGCAGCAGCAAGACGTACAACCAGACAAAATCAATATCGTACGAGCAGACAGGGACAGGCATATGTGTATGGCAATGTTGTCCCAAAGACAGAAGTCAACCCTCAAAGAGTACCGCAGGAGAATCCAAAACCGCGGGTGAAAACCAGACGTAAGGCGGGCAGAAAGCAAAAAAAAGCAAATGGTATCAGCCCGGCATATACGGCATTTTTGGCTGCAGCAGCAGTAACTGCGGTGATGATATGCGTAGGTTATCTGCATCTTCAGGCTGATATTGTCAATAGATCAGAGCACATTACGGCATTGCAGGAAGAACTGGCAGATTTGAATGAGCAGAATACGACAGCGTACAATTCGGCTGAAAGTTCAATCAATCTGGAAACAGTGAGAGCGAGAGCTGTCGGTGAGATGGGTATGGTATATGCAGCATGGGGAAATGTGATAGAATATGATAGTCCGACAAAGGATACAGTCGTACAGTACAGCGATATTCCGGAGGACGGAATTCTGGCAAAGTCCCGGACTGCATTACGATAAGGGAATATTATGGCAGAAAAAAAGAAGAAAAAAAATAAATTTGAGTTTTTAACAAAAAAATTTCCAAAAAGGATGCAAGGAAAGCTGGTAATGCTGTTTATGGCAATTCTACTGGCTTTTGTTGTTCTAATTGTGAGAATTACATTTATTAATGCAACCAAGGGCAGCGGATATACGAAAATCGTTCTTGACCAGCAGGAATACAGCAGCCGCACCATACCGTTTAAACGGGGGGATATCGTGGACCGCAACGGCACGAAAATAGCGACCAGCGAGCGGGTGTACAATGTCATTTTGGACGTTTACGTAATGTCAGATAAAGATGCGTATCTGGATCCGACGGTGAAGGTGCTCGTAGACTGTTTTGGGTTGGATGAAGATGAAGTTCGTGAGACGATTGAGGAAAATGAAGGCAGCCGGTATGTGGTGATGTCCAAGGGCATCGATTACGATACGGCAAAAGCATTTGAAAAAATTGATGAGGATGATGAAAACTATCCGAATGTAAAAGGCATCTGGCTGGAGGAAGACTATAAAAGGACTTATCCATATGGCTCTCTGGCTTGTGATGTGATCGGCTTTTCTGTTTCCGGCAATGTAGGAGCAATCGGTCTGGAGAGTGCATATAATGATGTGCTCAATGGAACGGACGGGAGAGAATACGGGTATTTTGCTGATAAATCATCGGTAGAGAGAACTGTCAAAGCGGCAAAGAACGGAAATACAGTAGTGTCCACGATCTGTCTCTTATACACATCTGACGCTGCCGACGATACTCCTTGTGT
>CALZPS010000301.1 GCA_945827765.1 uncultured Lachnospiraceae bacterium
GGAAATACATCACCATAACCAGCGGCAGGAAACCTACAACAGCACCTACGCCGCCGATGATACCGTCAACCAGCAATGCCTGCAGGAACGGATTTGCATTTTCCATCAAACCGCCGACCCATTCCTGAAACATTTCAATCCAGCCCACTAAAACGTCTGCAATCCATGGACCAACCCATGCCTGAGAAATCTGAAACACCAAAAACATTACCAATGCAAAAATAATCAGACCACGAA
Source organism: uncultured Lachnospiraceae bacterium (assembly GCA_945827765.1). GTDB lineage: Bacteria > Bacillota > Clostridia > Lachnospirales > Lachnospiraceae > Schaedlerella. Next base: position 238 of record CALZPS010000301.1, read on the forward strand.
TCGGATTTGTCAGAACTGCATCTATCGCATCCTGAGAATTCTTCTCTTTGGTCAGAACCTTACGAGTCTCAACTTCTGAAACCAGCTGATTGACAAATGCAAAACGCTTGCGGTCAGCAGCCTCAACCTCATCTTTTTTCGTCAAATCAACCCCACTCTGAATATAAGGTGCTTTCTGTCCCTTACCCTTCAATGCAACAGCTGCCCTGACAACATCCGCCAGACCGCTTGCGGAAGTGGAAATCGTCTCCACAACCGGACATCCCAGTTTTGCAGATAATGCCTCAACATGAATCTTTGTTCCTTTCTTCTCATTGATATCACTCTTGTTCAGCGCCACCACTACCGGAATACCTAATTCCAAAAGCTGTGTTGTGAAGAACAGGCTGCGGCTTAAGTTCGTAGCATCTACAATATTAATAATGACATCCGGATGCTCACTTTTAACATAACTGCTGGTAATGCTCTCCTCCGAAGTAAACGGTGACATGGAATATGCTCCGGGAAGATCGACAGCAATCACCCCTTCGCCTCCATCATAATAATTTTTCTTAATAGAGCTCTCTTTTTTTTCGACGGTAACACCCGCCCAGTTTCCGACTTTTTCATTTCGACCGGTAAGGGCATTGTACATGGTCGTCTTACCGCTGTTCGGATTTCCTGCAAAAGCAATTCTCATTTTTTAAATCCTCCTCATATTCTGATGTTGGTTAGCCTTATCTAACCCATGTTCCATAATAAAGAGTTCCGTATGCGGAACTCCTGCGTTGATGTACAACCGCAAAACATCCTATTCACAGCACATCATGTGCAGTTCCCGAAGGTTTGCTGCTCTAAACAAAGATTGCTGATGCCAACTGGTTGTCAATGTTATATCTGCCATCTTTAATGGAGACAACACAACTGTTCTTTAAGCGGGACACTATCGTAATGGGTTCTCCGCTATAGCATCCCAAAGAAAATAAGAACTCATCCAGTTCCTCATCTTCTGTTGTAATCTGCTGAATTATATACTCTTTTCCTTCCTGCGCTTCACTTAATCGCATACGATATGTCCACCTTTCGAGTTAATGTTTGATTCATCTAACTTTAATTATTTTTATCTAACTCGTTTTAAATATAGCACTGTAGTTTTCATTTGTCAAATGCTTTTTACAGTATTTTGGTTTTATTTGCTCTTCTGATGGGTATGTGATATACTCAATTTATAATAAATGAACCATGATGCTTACGGATTTCTTCGCGTTCCCCAGTCTCTCGAAATCCTACAAGCATTCCAAAAAATGATCGGGAGGTAATTCTACGTGCACACAAATGAATCTTCAGAAAACTATTTGGAGACAATTCTGATTCTTGAAAAAAGCCACCCTGTCGTCCGCGCTGTAGATATTGCGGCAGAGCTTGGTTTTAAAAAGTCAAGTGTCAGTGTTGCCATGAAAAAATTGCGGGAAACTCATCAGATTACCGTCACGCCGGAGGGATTCATCTATCTGACAGAATCCGGCAGAGAAATAGCGGAACGGATTTACGAGCGACATCTGCTGCTCTCTTCCTGGCTCACAGAGCTTGGCGTAGACGCGGAAGTTGCTGTGGAAGATGCCTGCCGCATCGAACATGTTATCAGTGCGGAAAGCTTTGAAGCAATCAAGCTCTTTCTGAAAAAATAGTGACATATTTCTGACATTATGTTATGATAGAGGTATCTTATCAAACGGAGGAAAAATCATGAATTTAAAGGATTATGAAAAAAAGCATCTGCAAATGTTACGTGAGCAGATTGCAGAATGCACAGTATTATTAAAGAGTAATGGGGATTTTCCACTGGAGAGGGCCGGGCAGATAGCACTGTACGGCAGTGGTGCACGCCACACCATCAAAGGCGGCACTGGTTCCGGAGAAGTCAATTCGCGGTATTTTGTCACAATCGAGCAGGGGCTTCAGGATGCCGGATTCACCATCACCACCTCTGACTGGCTGGATGCCTATGATCGGCTTCTGGTCGATGCAAAAAAAGAATTTCATAAAGAAATCAAAGCCAGAGCAAAGAAAAATCACACCGTGGCGGTCATCGAAGGCATGGGCGCCGTCATGCCGGAGCCGGAGTATGACCTTCCATTAAACGGTGCCGGCGATGTAGCAGTATATGTGCTGTCCCGCATTTCCGGAGAAGGCTCCGACCGTCAGGCGGTAACAGGTGATATCCTGCCGGGAGAATCAGAAACACGAGACATTCTGGCATTACAGAAAAAATATAAAAAATTCATGCTGGTACTGAAC
>CALZPS010000302.1 GCA_945827765.1 uncultured Lachnospiraceae bacterium
ACACAAGGAGTATCGTCGGCAGCGTCAGATGTGTATAAGAGACAGGGCCAAGCCTTTCACCTCTCTTGCAGATTTATTCATATGTTACAAATCATTCCTCAGTCTCATAAAATTCCGGTTCATCCTCGTATCCTTCATCCGAGTCGTAAGCCTCTTCATATTCTCCGACATATCCTTCTTCATCCATCATACCCATCTGATCCATATAGTTTTCAGGAAGTTCTCCGGATTCAATCGCCTGTGTCTCGCTCTTAATATCAATCTTATAACCGGTCAGTCTCGCAGCGAGTCTCGCATTCTGTCCTTCTTTTCCGATAGCCAGAGACAACTGATAGTCAGGGACAATGACGCTGGCAATCTTTTCATCCGGATCCGCCATAACAGAAATCACCTTAGCAGGACTCAATGCATTTTCAATCAACAAAGCCGGATTGTCACTCCAGTTAATGATATCAATCTTCTCTCCGCGCAGTTCATTGACTACCGCATTGACACGCGCACCGTTCATACCTACACATGCGCCAACCGGGTCTACATTTTCATCATTGGAGTAGACAGCCATCTTGGTACGCGATCCTGCCTCACGGGCAATGCTTTTGATTTCAACCGTTCCGTCTTTGACCTCGGCAACCTCTGCCTCAAACAGTCTCTTGACCAGTTCCGGATGTGTACGTGACACTAAAATCTTTGGCCCCTTCGGAGTATTTTTCACTTCAACGACATATAATTTGATGCGGTCGGTCGGTTTAAAGGTCTCGCCTTTTACCTGCTCATTCTCCGTCAGCATTGCATCCGCTCTGCCCAGATTAATACTAATATTCTTTCCGACATAGCGCTGAACAATACCGGTAACGATGTCTTTCTCTTTCTCAAAATACTGATCAAATACGACCTTGCGCTCTTCCTCACGAATTTTCTGCAAAATCAGATTTTTTGCATTCTGAGTGGCAATACGTCCAAATGACTTTGATTCAACTTTCACCTGTGCGACATCGCCAATCTGTAATGATGAGTCAATCTTTTCCGCATCCTCCAGACTGATTTCCAATACTGGATCTGTCACTTCTTCCACTACCTGTTTTTCTGCAAATACAGCATAATCGCAGGTTTCTTTATTCATAATCACTTTGATATTGTCTGATGTGCCAAAATGATTTTTGCAGGCACTGACCAAAGAGTTTTCGATTGCTTCCAGCATCGTCTCTCTGCTGATATTTTTCTCCTTCTCCAGGATTGTCAAGGCTTCCATTAATTCTGTGTTCATTTTTCTCTTATCCTCCTAATTCATTTTCAAAAATCCAGCGCCAGACGTATCAGCGCGATATTGTTTCTCTCGAAAGTCTGTGTCGTATCATCCTCATAGGCAAGGGTCACGGTCTCCTTGTCGAATGCATGTAAAATACCGGCAAATTCTTTTTGTTTGTCGATCGCCCGGAAGGTGCGCAGTTCCACCTCTTCCCCCAGATTTCTCTGAAAATCTTTTTCCTTTTTTAAAGGCCTTCCAAGTCCGGGTGAGCTCACTTCAAAAATATAACTGTCCTCGATATAATCTTTCTCATCCAGAATGTCCGAGAATGCTCTGCTGACATTCTCACAATCATCCACTGTGATGCCTCCCGGCTTATCAATATAAGCCCTCAGATACCATGTTCCTGCTTCTTTTACATATTCCACATCTACCAATTCAAACCCGAACCCGGTCACAATCGGCATAAGCAGGGTTTCTGTCTGCTGTTCGTATTCTTCTCTTCTTGACACGTTTCAACTTCCTTTCCCTTTCTGACATTTGACTGTCGGCTGATTATGTTTTGAACTTCGGAAACGGAACTCTCCTGCCACTCACAGTATGATGCAATAGATCCGTAAAGTTCCATATCATCAAAGAAGAGTGAACTTTGCGTTCACTCTTCTGCCAACATCATTATGTAACTAAATGGAAGTATAGCACTTAAATTGTAGAAAATCAAGTGATTTTGCTATTTTTCTCCAAAATTACGAAAATCACGAAAAAAGCAGCTGACCTGTTCAAGCAGTTCAATATATTTACAATTCAGACTCTGAAAATCGCCCTGCACCTTCATCAGCTCGCAAGAGGGAATTCCGGTATATGGATTATTTGCCGCCTTCCAGTCTCGGGACAACAACTCATACAGATATTCTTCCTCACAGCTGCATGTGTACAAATAAATATCAATATTATTTTTCATATGATACAGAGGACGATAAACATATGGTTCATCTTCCCATTTAACACACTGTATAAAATCCAGTAATTGAATAAGGGCACCTCTTAACATCTGCAATTCTTCTTTTTTGATTTTTTCTCCTTGGTATACATCCCGCATATTCGTCCTCCTTCATCCCACCATTAAGACCCCACCGATTTCAGAGTATGCTTATTAACTGTATATGGCAAGAAAAAGAAACAATTTATTACATATTTCTCTGGACATTCCACAAGGAATCCTTTATGATAAAACAAAAATCAAAGGAAAACGAGAATT